>NZ_FR886745.1:0-83646 GCF_000436615.1 Blautia sp. CAG:237 | reverse complement strand
ATCTGACGGAAAGCCAGACGACCGATACGGCCAAATCCATTAATTGCAACTTTTACTGCCATGATAAATTCCTCCTATGAATTAAATGGTTGATTATGGCGTTTGTTAAAGAAACGTCAACCTATTGCATATTGTATCGAATCTCGTACAAAAATTCAAGTGCATTTTAAAAAAAACATGATAAAAAATGTGTAAAATAGAAATGAAAGCGTAGCACGAAGCATTTTCTCATGCTATAATAGGTGCAGTTCATGTAAAGGAGGACAGAAAAATGTCAAATCAAATCTTATGGGACTGTCATATGCACTCTTCTTTTTCTGCAGATTCTGACACTCCTATGGAAGATATGATCCAGGACGCGATCCGACGGGGACTTCATGGTGTATGCTTTACCGAGCATCTTGACCCGGATTACCCGCCGACTCCGGATAATGAAACTTTTGAACTGGATCTGTCTGCCTATCAGGAAAACCTTTTCATGCTTCGGGACAAGTATCAGTCGAAACTGGATGTCCGTTTCGGGATCGAGCTTGGGCTTCAGCCGCATCTGGAACATTCTTTTAAGGAACTTCTGGAATCGGTTCCTTTTGATTTCGTGATCGGCTCTTCTCATGTCGTCCATGGTCAGGATCCTTATTACAGGGAATTCTTCAAAGGGCGTAAGGAATCGGAATGTTATATGGAATATTTTGAGTCCATTCTTGAGAATCTGGCTGTATTTTCGGAAATGGATGTTTACGGGCATATCGACTATGTGGTACGATATGCTCCCAACCAGAACCGCGAATACTCTTACGGACGCTATCAGGACATTCTTGATGAGATCCTGCGGACGATCATTTCCAAGGGCTGCGGAATCGAGCTGAACACCGGAGGGTTCCATTACGGGCTTGGCGAGCCGAACCCCTGCCGTGCAGTCATCCGACGCTACCGACAGCTTGGTGGGGAGATCATCACGATCGGTGCCGATGCACATGGTCCGGACAAGATCGCCTATGCATTTGATAAAGCGGCAGATATTCTTGCCGACTGCGGTTTTACATATTATACTGTCTTTAAAGACCGTAAGCCGGAATTTATAAAACTGTGATTTTATGATTCGGGCTTTATAATATAAGAAAGAACAAACAGGGAGGAAATAAATCATGGCAAAAAAACGCCTTCAGAAAAAACGTGAAGCAACCAAGACTGCTGCTTCCAAAAGTACAGCACCTGTGAAAGAAGCTGTAAAAGTAGAGGCTGAAACGGCGAAAGTGGAAACTAAGAAAGTGGAGCCAGCAAAAGTAGAAACTGCAAAGGTTGAACCGGTTAAGGTCGAAACAAAAAAAGTCGAGCCAGTCAAAGTCGAGACTACTAAGACTGAGCCGGTTAAGGTCGAAACCAAGAAGGTTGATGCAGTCAAAGTAGAAACTTCCAAGACTGAGCCTGTTAAGGTGGAAACCAAGAAAGTTGAACCAGTCAAAGTTGAGACCACCAAGACAGAACCTTTGAAAGTGGAAACTGCCAAAACAGAATCCGTCAAAATCGAGTCCCACAAAGAGGACACTGCCAAAGTAGAAACTTCCAAGACAGAAGCTCCTAAAGTTTCTGCCAAAGAAGCGGCTGCCAAGATTCCTGCAAGAGATGACGATGCGATCTACTGCGAGCGTCTTTCCAGACATCTTGACGAGCTGAAATGGCTCTACTGTGAACTGTATCAGGACAATCCGTATGTTACCATGCATCTCAATGATCTGCTTACTGTACTCAAGAAATTTTATGATATGAGAAGCAATGACCTCAAAGAATCCGATATCCGCCGTGCAAAGGACCCGAAATGGTACAAGCGCAACGACCTTACCGGAATGATGATGTATGTCAATGCTTTTGCCGGTACTCTCTCCGGTCTGGAAAAGAAACTGGACTATGTACAGGAATGCAATGTAAATTACCTGCATCTGATGCCACTTCTTGAGTCTCCTAAAGGACGCAGCGATGGCGGATATGCTGTAGCTGATTTCCGCAAGGTACAGGAAGAACTCGGAAACATGGATAATTTCGCACACCTGACTTCTGAATGCCACAAACGTGGAATCAGTGTATGCCTCGACTTTGTTATGAACCACACTTCTGAGGATCATGAATGGGCAAAACGTGCACGCGCCGGTGAAAAAGAATATCAGGACCGCTACTTCTTCTTTGACAGCTACGATATTCCGTCTCTGTATGAGCAGACCTGCCCGCAGGTATTCCCGACTACTGCACCTGGAAACTTCACATGGCTGGATGATATCCACAAACATGTCATGACCACTTTCTATCCATACCAGTGGGATCTGAACTACAGAAACCCGATCGTTCTCAATGAGATGATCTTTAACATGCTTTACCTTGCAAACCAGGGTGTTGATATCGTTCGTCTTGATGCTGTGCCGTACATCTGGAAACAGCTTGGAACCAACTGCCGTAACCTGCCACAAGTTCACACCATCGTTCGTATGATGCGTATGATCTGCGAGATCGTCTGCCCGGGCGTACTGCTCCTTGGGGAAGTTGTCATGGCTCCTGAAAAAGTCGTTCCATACTTCGGAACTGTAGATAAACCGGAATGCCACCTGCTTTACAATGTAACTACTATGGCAAGCACCTGGCACACTGTTGCAACAAGAGATGTCTCCCTGCTGCGCCGTCAGCTTGATATTGTTGCCGGACTTCCGAGAGATTATGTGTTCCAGAACTATCTCCGCTGCCACGATGATATCGGCTGGGGGCTGGATTATGATTACCTTGAGAACTTCGGAATCCAGGAAGTTCCTCACAAGAAATATCTGAACGATTTCCTTACAGGAAAATATCCGGATTCTTTCGCAAGAGGCGAGTTGTACAATGACGACCCGCGTCTTGGTGATGCAAGACTCTGCGGTACTACTGCTTCTCTCTGCGGTATTGAACGTTTCGGATTTGAAGGAAATGAAGAAGGTGTTGACCGTGCGATCCGTTATGACATCACACTGCATGCATTCATGCTTTCACAGTCCGGTATTCCGGTCATCTACAGTGGTGATGAAATCGGACAGCTCAACGACTATTCCTACAAAGATGATCCTGACAAGGCAGCTGATTCCCGTTACCTCCACAGAGGAAACTTCAACTGGGATCTCGCAGAAAACCGTCATCGTCCGGGAACTGTCCAGAACAAACTCTTCCCTGTTCTCGATAAACTGGAACACCTTCGTATGGAGCACAGCGTATTCAACAGCGATGTACCGTTCCGCACGATCGATACCTGGGATGATGCGATCCTTGCTATTGTCCGCGAAAATGATGAAGAGAAATTCATCGGTATCTATAACTTCAGCGAATTTGACAAGGTTGCATGGATCAACGAAGACGACGGCATGTACACCGACCTGATCTCCGGCCGCGAACTCGAAGCCAAAGGAGTGCAGATCCCTGCATTCGGATGCTTCTGGCTGTGCAGACGGAAGAAATAAAGCTTTAAATATTTCATAAAGAATAAACATGGCAGTTTTGTGGATTTAAACTCATCTGCAAAACTGCCTTTTTATATACAAAAAACAGCATCATAGCTTCACGCTACAATGCTGCATTCTTAATTCTCGTTATTTCTTTTTTCTGCTGAGTTTATTCACAAAGCTTGTAAACTTGCCCGGATTTTCTTTGTCCAGTGATTTCGCGTAGACGCCTTTGATCCAGCTTGTGATCACGTCGATCAGAAGCGGTGCGAAGGTCATCAGGATGAATACCAGAATGATCATTCCAAAGTCCAGGGAGCCAAGTCCAAGAAGCTTCTGGAAGATGACTGCCGCGCTGAAGAAGATGAACTGCATGCCGTAGATGATGACCTTACGGTAAGTGTTCAGCGGTGCGTAGACAGTCTTTAATGCTGCCATGTAGTTCCATCCCGTTACCAGCACACACGCCGTACTCAGCATGTCATTGGAATGGTAAACGTTCTGACAGACAAGCATGACTGCGAATACACAGGATGTAATGGTAAGTGCTGCCGGGAACGCATTCAGGAACACATGTCTCAGGAAGGTGTGATCAATCTTGTCGTAATTGTTTTCCTGGGCAAGAAGGAATGTCGGGATTCCGACTGCACAGGCACTGATCAGTGACATCTGGATCGGCTCAAATGGATAAGCGTTTCCAAAGAAAATGGTCAGCAGCGACAGCATAACGGAAAACATCGTCTTGATCAGGAACATGGATGCTGCTGTACGGATGTTGTTTACGACTCTTCGTCCCTGATTTACAATGTGGGGCATGGATGCAAAGTTTGAATCCAGAAGCACCACATTTGCAATGTTCTTTGCGGCATCGCTGCCCTGTGCCATTGCAATACTGCAATCGGCTTCTTTGAGGGCAAGAACGTCGTTGACACCATCACCGGTCATCGCTACGGTATGGCCCTGTTTCTGGAGAGCCTGTACCATTTCTTTCTTCTGCTGCGGTGTTACACGTCCAAAAACGCTGTATTTCGCAACAGCTTCCTCAAGCTGTTCTTCTGTTTCCAGTGTTGTCGCATCTACGTAGTTCTCGGCATTCTTGAGCCCTGCACGTTTCGCGATTGCGGAAACTGTGACAGGATCATCACCGGAGATCACCTTGAGGTCAACCTCCTGGCTGTCAAAGAACTGTAACGTATCCGGTGCTTCTTCTCGGATGACATCTGTCAGAAGGAGAAGTGCAGCCGGTTCAAGGTTCTCTGGAAGTTCTGTTCCCTCTGCCATCTGCGTGCTGTGCGCCAGCACCAGGACACGAAGTCCTTCTTCGGCATAGTTCTGACAGACATCCAGGATATCTTCTCTTCCCTCCGGGAACAGGAACTGTGCCGCTCCCATCAGGTATGTTCCGTTGTCTTCAAATACGGCTCCGCTGTATTTCCTGTCGGACGAAAATGGAATGATATGTTCCAGTGTCATGGAAGACTTCGCCGGGAAACGTTTACGCAGAGCGTCGATCGTCGCATTCTGATCATTGAGAACGTACATGAGGTTTGCCATCATGTTCTCGATCTCGTGAAGATCTGGCTCATCCTCATCTTCTGTCGGAATTTCATCAGTATCTTTATTCTCGGAAGCTTCACTCCATGGTTCCACGCGCTCCACGCACATGGTTCCTTCTGTGATGGTTCCTGTCTTGTCCAGACAGAGTGTATCAACTCTTGCCAGAGTCTCAATACAGTATAACTCCTGTACAAGAGTCTTCTTATTGGCCAGAACCAGTGCTCCCAGTGTCAATGCCACACTGGTGAGGAGTACCAGACCTTCGGGAATCATTCCCAGAACACCTGCGACCATACTCACAACAGAAGCCTTGAACGTATTTTCTACAATATAGTACTGTTTATAAAACAGCAGTGCGCCCAGCGGAACGATGATGATACTGATCACTTTCAGGATCGCATTCAGGGAATTCTTAAGTTCTGAGTTATGACGCTTGAATTCCTTCGCTTCGCTGGTGATCTGTGCTGCATAGTTATCCTTGCCAACATGAATGATCTGACAGCAGGCTTCTCCTGATGTCACGAAGCTTCCGGAAAAAAGCTCATCACCCACGTTCTTTGGAAGGTTGTCGGATTCACCGGTCAGGAGAGATTCATTGACCTCTACACTGCCCTCCAGCACCTTCGCATCCGCCGGAACCTGATCTCCGGTCTTGAGACAGACCAGATCATCAAGTACCAGGTCTTCGGTAGGAACGGTCCATTTCTTTCCTTCCCGGATGACGATGGATTTCTTCGCTGTCAGGATAGCCAGCTTGTCAATCGTCTTTTTCGCACGGATCTCCTGTGCGATTCCGATCAGAGTATTGATGATGATGATCCCTACAAAAAACGCGTTCTTGTAAGAGCCAACCATCAGTACCAGGATAAGGAGCACCAGATTCAGGAAGTTGAAGAAAGTCAGGGTGTTTTCTCTGACGATCTGCTTGTAAGTCCTGGTATTCGGATTCTCGTCCGCATTGACCTTACCCTGCTCGATCCGTTCATTTACCTGTTCGTCTGTAAGTCCTGTCAACATTTCACCTCACAATTTACTGATCACTTTGTTCACAGTCAATTTCCTGCAAACAGTGATTTCTATTTTACCGTCGATGTTTCGATGTTTCTCCCCTCACAGCCGCTTTTTAATTAATATTCTTCTTCCTCTTCGCCTTCGCTGATGTCTGACTTCGGTTTGTCCAGTCCTTCGATCACGATGTTATGTTTCTGTGCGTAGTCCCACAGAGCTGCATGGATTGCTTCTTCTGCAAGAAGGGAGCAGTGTACTTTGACCGGCGGAAGTCCGTCAAGTGCTTCCATAACGGCTTTGTTTGTGATCTGCATTGCTTCTTCGATCGTTTTTCCCTTAACCATCTCTGTTGCCATGCTGCTTGTTGCAACTGCTGCACCACAGCCGAATGTTTTGAATTTACATTCTTTGATGATATGTGTTTCGTCATCAATGTCAAGGAACATTCTCATGATATCACCGCATTTTGCGTTACCAACTGTTCCTACACCGCTTGCGTCCTCAATTTCTCCTACATTCCTTGGATGCTGAAAATGATCCATAACTTTTTCACTGTACATAATATTTATTCCTCCTGTTTTCGTCTTTTATCCGATTATTGTCTTATTATTACTGCTGATGTTTTTTCATGAAATCTTCATACAGAGGAGACATGCTTCTCAGATATGGCACGATTTCTTTCAGTTTGTCTACTGTGAAGTCAATGTCTTCCTTAGTTGTCTCTTCACTTAAGGTAAGTCTCAGAGAACCATGAGCAACTTCATGAGGCACGCCGATAGCAAGAAGTACATGGGACGGATCCAGGGAACCTGATGTGCAGGCAGATCCGCTTGATGCACAGATGCCGTTCTGGTCGAGCATCAGAAGCATGGATTCTCCCTCGATGAACTGGAAGCTTACGTTTACGTTGTTCGGAAGACGTTTCACTCTGTCACCGTTCAGTCTGGAGTATGGGATCTCTGTTGTAAGACGGTTAATCAAATAATCTCTCAGTTCGATCTCCTTCTCTGTACGCTCTTTCATGTTTTTCATTGCACGCTCTGCTGCTGCGCCGTATCCTACGATTCCAGGAACATTTTCTGTACCTGCACGACGTTTACGCTCCTGTGCGCCGCCATGTACGAAGGATCTGATCTTAACGCCCTTACGGATGTAGAGGAAACCGATTCCCTTCGGTCCGTTGATCTTGTGTCCGCTGGAGCTTAACATATCGATGTTGCATTCATCTACATCGATCGGAACCTGACAGAATGCCTGAACTGCATCTGTGTGGAACAGGATGCCGTGTTCTTTGGCGATACGTCCGATTTCTTTGATCGGCTGGATGGAACCGATCTCGTTGTTTGCAAACATAACGGAGATCAGAATGGTCTCTGGTGTGATCGCTTTCTCCAGTTCATCAAGGCGCACGATACCGTTCTCATCTACATCGAGGTATGTGATCTTTGCGCCTCTTTTTTCGAGGTATTCACATGTATGAAGGATCGCATGATGCTCGATCTTGGTTGTGATGATGTGGTTTCCTTTGGATTTGTATGCTTCAAAAGTAGCTTTGAGTGCCCAGTTGTCAGCCTCGCTTCCACCTGCTGTGAAGTAGATTTCTTCTTTCTTTGCGTTCAGAACATCTGCGATCTGCTGTCTTCCTTTGGTCACTGCTTCTTTGCTTTTCTGTGCAAAATCATAGATGCTTGACGGGTTTCCGTAGTATTCTGTAAAATATGGCAGCATTGCCTCAACAACTTCCGGAGCAGTCTTTGTTGTAGCTGCGTTGTCCAGATAGATTAATTTACTCATGTTTTTTTCCTCCTGCTTAAAAATAAAAATGAATTTTACATTTTTTCTTTTTGTTTTTTCCGGCTTTCCTCGATCAACTGATCCAGCATCATGGTGTCTACCGCCTGTGTGATACTGTCGTTGATTCGTTTCCACACATATTTCGTGACGCAGATATCATGGTTCTCACAGGCACTCTCATCTTCCATCCCGGAACACTGTGCCGCTTCCAGGCTTCCTTCTAGAACCCTCAGGACATCTCCCACGGAAATCTCCTCTGCCGGTCGACCCAGACGATAACCGCCGCCCGCACCTCTGGTGCTCTCTACCAGACCTGCTTTCTTGAGCTTCGCCATGAGCTGTTCCAGATAACTGTCTGAAATATTCTGTCGGCCTGCAATGCTCTGAATGGAGACGGCTTCTGTTTCACAATGCAGACCCAGGTCGATCAGTGCTTTAAGACCGTATCTTGCTCTTGTTGACAGTTTCATCCACTCACCTCTTTAATTCCTAGTGTTTTCGTCGGATTTATTTCAAGACTTACTTTAACAGAATACATTTGTTCTGTCAAGGAGGTTTCGTGCATATACTGACAAAAAAAGCACCAGGTGCTTTCTATGTCAAAAAAAGCTTTTTTTAAGGGGACTTTTCTTCTCACATGCGCCGGTCTTTTGAGCCGCGTGATCGGCTTTTTTTATAGGATATTCCTGTCTCATGCGATTGGTGCAGAGGGGATCGGCCTGTTCCAGCTTGCCATTCCGCTTCAGACACTTCTGCTTGCCGTCACTTCCTCTGGAATACAGACCGCCCTTTCACGGCTGGTCGCCGCTCATCTCGCAACAGGTGAGGACAAAAAAGCCCGGGACTTTTTCTGTCTGGGGACTTTTTTTGCCTTTGCACTTTCCTGTGCAGCCTCTGCCCTGCTTTATCTGCGGGCAGATTTTTTTGCTGTGCAGATCTTAAAGGAAGCACGCACGGAGGAACTTGTTCGGATCCTTTCTTTCAGTATTCCCTTTGCCACGCTCCATTCCTGCACCAACAGTTATTATTTTGCCCGTAAAAAAACGGAATTTCCTTCCGGATTACAGCTTATTGAGCAGATCGTACGCGTCGGTTCTTCGTATCTTCTGTATCTTGTCTGTATTTCTGAAGGTACGCCTGTGACTGCCATGATCGCTGCTGGCGGCACACTGGTCTCGGAACTCGTTGTAGCTGTTCTGGCGCTGCTTATGATCTCTCTGCATTTTCAGAAATATGCGCATAAAATTTTTCACATTGAACTGCCTTTTGCCTGTCTGAAGGAAATCTGCCGGACTGCTTTCCCTGTGACGCTAAACCGCCTGCTGCTTTCTGTACTCGCCGGTATCGAGGTCGTTCTGATCCCACAGCGACTTCGGATGTATGGGCTTTCCGTTTCGGAATCACTCAGTATCTACGGGATTTTTACAGGACTGGCGCTTCCGTGCATTCTTTTTCCGGCTACGATCACAAACTCTGCTTCCATGATGCTCATGCCTTCTGTTGCAGAGATGCAGGCGCTTGGATATCGGAAACGTATACGGTATGTTACCTGGCAGACGATCCGTGCAAGCCTTTTGCTTGGATTTCTGTGCGCGTTTGGTTTTTACTGCATCGGTCCGTTTATGGGGACAGTATTGTTTCACAGTCCGACTGCCGGGACTTACATACAGACGCTTTCTTTCGTCTGCCCGTTTCTTTATCTGAACACAACGCTTACGAGTATCCTGCATGGGCTTGGTCAGACAGGACGAAGTCTTGTACACAGTACTCTGGGGATCCTTGTCCGGATCCTTTTTGTAGTATTCGCGATTCCGCTTGCCGGAATCCGCGGTTATCTATATGGAATCCTTTTCAGCGAGATTCTTTCCAGCAGCCTTCATATTTATGCACTTATGCATAATTCTATTGCATTACCTATCGACAAGAAGTTTTGAATCGTTTATAATAGTTAATTGACAACTGTTCAGTAGGTAGTATCCCGCGAGGCGTTTTGGCATGTTTTTTGCCAAAATCCCGAGACATGCAAGGCAAAATGCCATCACCGAAGGTGATTTGGAATGCATTTTGACTCGTAACTGTGAGGGTACTGAACAGTTACGTTAGTTGTATACAAAAGCGTTGCGTTAAAACGCAAAAGGGAGGAAAACATGGGATTCAATTTTATTAAGAAATTACCTACACCTGCTGAAATCCGCAATCAGTATCCCATTGATGCTAAAATACAGGCATTAAAAGAAAAACGTGATCAGGAGATCCGTGATGTCTTTACAGGCAAATCAGATAAATTTCTCGCAATCATCGGTCCATGCTCTGCTGACAATGAAGATGCTGTCTGTGACTATCTTCTGCGTCTCCGCAAGGTCCAGGAAAAGATCGAAGACAAAGTTCTGATCATTCCACGGGTTTACACCAATAAACCGCGTACTACCGGTGAGGGATACAAGGGTATGGTCCATCAGCCGGACCCGGAGAAAGCTCCTGACATGCTCGCAGGACTGGTTGCTATCCGCAAAATGCATATTCATGCAATCCAGGAAAGTGGATTTACCTGCGCAGATGAGATGCTCTATCCGGAGAACTACCGTTATCTCTCCGACATCCTTTCCTACGTTGCAGTAGGTGCACGTTCTGTTGAGGATCAGCAGCATCGTCTGACTGTCAGCGGTATGGATATCCCTGCCGGAATGAAAAATCCTACCAGCGGTGATTTCAGTGTTATGATAAATTCTGTTGTTGCAGCTCAGGCTTCTCATCGTTTCATCTACCGAAGCTGGGAGGTGGAGACAGATGGAAATCCTCTCGCACATACAATTCTGCGTGGTGCGGTCAATAAACATGGTGAGGCAATGCCAAACTATCATTATGAGGATCTTCGTCTTCTTCTTGAAAAATATCAGGAAAAAGATCTCAAGAACCCGGCAGTGATCGTGGATACCAACCACTCCAACTCCAACAAGCAGTACGACCAGCAGGTTCGTATCGCCAAGGAAGTTCTGCACAGCCGCAATGTTGATCCGGAACTTCATAAACTTGTCAAGGGTCTGATGATCGAGAGCTATATCGAGCCAGGCAACCAGAAGATCGGCGGCGACCATATTTATGGAAAATCCATCACTGACCCGTGTCTTGGATGGGATGAGTCTGAAAAACTGCTTTATACGATTGCTGAACTTTGCTAAGTATTGTTATTGTTCTGATCAGAAGCAGTAACTTTTGAAATAGTAATTTATGATGCAAAAACCCCGCAGTACAGAACCGTGATATTCTGTACTGCGGGGTTCTTATTTCATTGCTTTGTTGTCTATTTTAATTTCAGTGTCTCGGATGTGCCTTCATATAGACATCGCGCATTTTTGCCACATTCATCCCAAGATAGATCTGCGTGGATGAAATATCGGAATGACCGAGCATTTCCTGCACGCTCTTGATGTCTGCTCCATTCTGAAGCATATGTACTGCAAAGGAATGCCGGAGTGTATGTGGCGTGATATCACGGTAAATGCCTGCCGCCTCTGCATATCCCTTGAGGACTTTCCAGAATCCCTGACGGCTCATGGATCTGCCGGAACAGTTGGTGAACAGGGATTTCTCATTCTTGTTCTTGACGAAATAATCCCGTCCGTGCTCCATATATTCTGCAAGTGCTCTCTTGCTGACGTTTCCAATCGGGATGATCCTCTCCTTATCCGTATCATGACAGATAACATACCCAAACTGCAGATTCAG
The DNA here is from genome assembly GCF_000436615.1 of Blautia sp. CAG:237. Classification (NCBI taxonomy): domain Bacteria; kingdom Bacillati; phylum Bacillota; class Clostridia; order Lachnospirales; family Lachnospiraceae; genus Blautia; species Blautia sp. CAG:237. Next base: position 72,106 of record NZ_FR886745.1, on the reverse strand, counting down.
ATCGGACACCTGCAGATGGATCAGTTCACTTACACGCATGCCTGTCGCATAGAGAAGTTCCAGCATCGCACTGTCGCGAAGTCCCTTCGCTGTATTGATATTTGGCTGCTTCAGGAGACGGTCCACTTCCTGAACGGATAAGATCTCCGGCATCTTCTTCTCTACCTTGGGCGGTTTCAGTTCTTCGGACGGATCTGCTGTAACCCTGCTTTCCTTGAAAAGATACTGAAAAAGTGCACGGATGGACGCAATATTCCTGGAAATCGTGGAAGATGCCAGATTCTCAGCCTTAAGTTCGCTTAAGTAGCCCTTGAGATCCAGACTTGTCACTTCTGCGAAATCATGAATATTCTGTCCGTCCAGATAACGGATCAGTTTCTTTAAATCCCTCTGATATGAAATTTCTGTATTATTTGATGTATTCTTTGTCGTATGTAAATACGCAATAAATTCCGCGAGTGTTCTTTCCATTTCTTTTATTTCCTGCCTAACCCTGTACCATGTCTGTCCAACAGGAGTATAATCCTGTCGATTCTTGTTATATATCTGATGTACCATGATTATACTTGCTATTTTACATAAAATCAAACCATTTTTTCGCGAAATTTAACGTAAAATCAATGTTTTTGACGGTTTATACAAAATATCGTTCCGATTATGGTAAACCATACTATATATTGTATTTTTGAAAATATTAATTTTTTATAACACTTTTTTTACCAGCCATTCCAGGATAAATGGATTGCAGTATGCTTCTGTTATCATCCCTCCCAGATACAGGATACCGCACAGAAAAACACGTAAAAAGTACCTGGAGACGCCCCCGGTAAGCATTCCCCTGTTCTTCCAGATCCTCATTGACTGTTCATAACTCTGCCTGTAAAGATAAAAAATACACGGAATATACAACAGATACTGTGGAAACAAAAGTCCCACACCGACCATCCCTCCCTGAAATCCAAACTGCAGAACAGACATGGTAAGCAGAAGCCCTATTTTAATTCCAAGATACATACTGCCTGCGACAGCAAACGGTACTCCAAAAACAGAGATTCCACAGGCTGCCCCGAGGAGATAAACACTTCCTCTCATCCCCAGCACTTGCAGAAAGTACTCCACTCCTGCTTCACTTCCTGCTGCAAAACTCCTGAGAAGGTACATTGCAGAGATCGTCTTCTGATGCCATTCCATCTTCCACGCGATATCCGGCAGGATCATCCCAATAAGGAAGCCTGCCATAAACAGGATCTGCACCGGGCATCCTGTATTCCTGTGCCAGTTCGGAATTTTTTTCATAGCTTCACCCTGTACCAGTCTACGGATCCCGGACAGGAATTAGAACAAAAAAAAGAGTGCGACACTTTATGTATCACACTCTTTGTAAGTATTTCTATAATCCAGAATTGATTACTTCGCGTAATCTACAGCTCTGCTCTCTCGGATGACATTTACCTTAATCTGTCCTGGATATTCCAGTTCAGCTTCAATCTGTTTGGCAATGTCTCTTGCCAGCAGAACCATATCTGCGTCTGTCACGTGTTCCGGTACTACCATAACACGGATTTCTCTGCCCGCCTGTATAGCAAAGGACTTGTCTACACCCTTGAATTCGTTGGTGATATCTTCCAACTGTTTCAAACGGTTTGTGTAGGTCTCAAGTGTCTCTCTTCTTGCGCCCGGTCTTGCTGCTGAAATTGCATCGGCAGCCTGAACGATACATGCGATAAGAGATTCCGGTTCAACATCTCCATGATGTGATGCAACTGTATTGATAACAATCGGAGATTCTTTGTATTTCTTACAAAGATCCACACCAATCTGGATATGAGAGCCCTCAACTTCATGGTCAATAGATTTACCAATATCATGAAGCAGTCCGGCACGCTTCGCCATACGTACGTCTACACCGATCTCTCCTGCAAGAATTCCGGAAAGCTGTGCTACTTCGATAGAATGCTTCAGTGCATTCTGTCCATAGCTTGAACGGAATTTCATGCGTCCAAGGAGTTTGAGAAGTTCCGGATGGATACCATGAACGCCAACATCCATTGCTGCGTTCTCACCATCCTCACGGATCTGTGCTTCTACTTCTCTCTGTGCTTTCTCTACCATCTCTTCGATTCTTGCCGGATGGATACGTCCATCAACGATCAGTTTCTCCAGAGCAACTCTGGCGATCTCACGGCGTATCGGATCAAAGGCAGATAAAACAACTGCTTCCGGAGTATCGTCAATGATAAGATCTACACCGGTCAGTGTTTCAAGGGTACGGATGTTACGTCCCTCACGTCCGATGATTCTTCCCTTCATTTCATCACTTGGAAGCTGTACTACTGAAATTGTGGTTTCAGCCACATGATCTACTGCACATTTCTGAATGGCATTGACCACGTATTCCTTAGCCTTTTTGTCTGCTTCGTCTTTTGCCTTGTGTTCTAATTCCTTGTAGAGTCTGGCTACGTCTACCTTGACATCATCTTCTACACTTCTGAGCAACTCGTCTTTTGCCTGGTCGGAGGTCAGACCGGAAATTCTTTCCAGTTCCTGTACTCCTTTTTGTTCAAGTTCTTCTACTTTCTTTTCTCGTTTTTGTAACTCAGCAATCTTTGCTGTGCACTCAGCCTCACGCTTCTCAACTACATCAGCTTTCTTATCAACGGATTCCTCCTTTGATAATACACGCCTTTCGTATTTTTGCAGTTCGTTTCTACGTTCCTTGGTTTCCTTCTCCAGTTCGTTTTTCGTTCTGAGAGATTCTTCCTTTACTTCCAATAATGCTTCTCGCTTTTTTGTTTCAGCAGCTTTTAAAGCTTCATCTATGATGCTTCTTGCTCTGTCTTCTGCTGTGCCAACAATTTCAGCGTCCTTCTGAGTTTTATTGTTAACAGCAACCTTGCAAGTAACAGGAACCGCAATAAGCAGTGCGACCACTACAGCGACAATTGCAACAATAATTGTGCTTGCCACAGGAGCACCTCCTTATTTAGTTTTCATTGTACAAATACAGGTACCGTCCATGCTGTGAACAGTAACCAAATACAACAATACAAGTTTAGCGGTTTTTAGGAATTATGTCAAGTTTTTCTATCCATTTGTTTGAATATTTTTACATAATGTAATGTGCAGTTCTTCCAGTGCAGAGGTGATCTCACCCTGCCTGAATCCTCTCCTTGCAAAGTATCCCAGAAGACGGCGCATCTGCCGTTCATCAATTTCTGTATCCGGCGGATATTTCTTCTCGATCTGGCTCAGAAGAAGTGCGTGTTCGTCAGGGGCTTCAAGTTCCTCTGCTTCCTCCCAGGCAGACTGGATCGTCTGTCTGTCCACCCCCTTCTGCTGAAGTTCCTGAAAAATCTTCTGGCGGCTCTTGTCATGTATCCGGTACATGATGTAATTGAATGCATACCTCTCATCATTAATATAGCCAAACTCTCTCACATAGGAGACGGCATCCTCTGCTGCTTCCTCCGAAAAACCAGCCTGGCGGAGACGGTCTGTAAGTCCCCGCTCCGTCCTGTCCATATGCTCCAGAAGACGGAGGGCCTTCCTGCGTGCCTGCTGCTGTTCCTGATAATAGTCTGTCATGGTACTGCTTATTCTTCCTCAGTCTCAGCCGATGCTGCTGCCTTGTCTGCTTCCTTAGCGGCATTCTCTTCCTCCGGGAGCAGGTGGTACTGGATCCTTACCTGCTTCTCGATCTCATCGCAGATCTCCGGATGATCCTTAAGATAGATCTTGACATTCTCACGTCCCTGACCGATCCGCTCACCGTTGTAAGAGTACCATGCGCCGCTCTTATTGACTACGTTGCACTCTGCTGCAAGATCCAGGATCTCACCCTCTCTGGAGATACCTGTACCAAACATGATATCAAATTCTGCCTGCTTGAATGGCGGTGCAACCTTGTTCTTGACTACCTTGACCTTGGTATGGTTGCCGACCATCTCACCGCCCTGCTTGAGAGTCTCAGTCCTTCTGACATCCATACGGACAGATGCATAGAACTTAAGAGCACGTCCACCTGTGGTGGTCTCCGGGTTACCAAACATAACACCGACCTTCTCACGAAGCTGGTTGATAAAGATGACCACGCAGTTGGATCTGCTGATCGCAGCTGTGAGCTTCCTGAGTGCCTGCGACATCAGTCGTGCATGAAGACCTACATGGCTGTCTCCCATGTCTCCCTCGATCTCAGCCTTCGGAACAAGGGCTGCAACAGAGTCAACGATCACGATGTCCACGGCTCCGGAACGTACCATGGTCTCTGTGATCTCAAGTGCCTGCTCGCCGTTATCCGGCTGGGAAATATAAAGGTTATCAATATCTACACCGATATTCTTGGCATAGACCGGATCAAGTGCATGCTCTGCATCAATGAATCCTGCGATCCCGCCGCGCTTCTGAACCTCTGCAACCATGTGAAGTGCAACGGTTGTCTTACCACTGGATTCCGGTCCGTAGATCTCGACGATACGTCCCTTCGGAACGCCGCCTACACCGAGTGCGATATCCAATCCAAGAGATCCTGTCGGAATCGCCTCTACCTGCATATGTGCACTGGAATCTCCCAGTTTCATTACCGAGCCCTTGCCATACTGCTTCTCGATATGTCCAAGTGCCGCCTCCAGTGCCTTCTGTTTCTCTTCGTTTATCATACCTGTGGATCTCCTTTTTTCTAAATTTCAACTCACTACCTCATGCATAGGTAGACAAAAGATTATTCAAAATAGAATCTGATTATGAAAATATGGTTCATGCGAACTTATGTTTCGCAAACCTATGTTCGTTTTTCTTCTTATATGCTATTATAAATCCCCTCCGATGTCAAGGAAAACTTTTCGCCAAAATCTCTGTTTTTTCGATTCCGGAAAGAAAAAGGGGATACCGTTTTATCTGGTATCCCCCGAAAAATCCTGTTTATTCAGATACGATTTATTTGTCTCCGATCAGCCAGTTGTACATTTCTTCATACTGTTTTGCTGAATGATTCCATGAGAAGTCTGCTGCCATCGCACGGTCGACCATCTTGTTCCACTCGCGCTTGTTGTCGTAGAAGACACGCTCTGCATTACGTACAGTTGCAAGCATCTCATGTGCATTGTAGTTTGTGAAGCTGAATCCTGTTCCTGTTCCTTCGAACTCGTTGTACGGCTCTACAGTATCCTTAAGTCCACCTGTCTCACGAACGATCGGAAGTGTTCCATAGCGAAGGCTCATGAGCTGGCTGAGACCGCATGGCTCGAACAGTGACGGCATAAGGAATGCATCGGAAGCCGCATAGATACGATGGGACAGCGGCTCATCATAGTAGATCTGTGCAGATACCTTGCCGTGATATTTCCAGTCGAAGTGACGGAACATATTCTCATAACGCTCTTCACCTGTTCCAAGAACAACGATCTGCACTGCATCCTGGCAGAGTTCATCCATCACATAGGCGATCAGGTCAAAGCCCTTCTGGTCTGTCAGACGGGAAACGATACCAATGAGCATTGCATTCGGATCCTCATTGAGTCCGAGATCACGCTGGAGCTGGATCTTGTTTTTGACTTTTTCTTTGCGGAAGTTCTTTGCGTTGTATTTCTGGGTGATACAGGCATCTGTCTCCGGATTGAATACATCGTAATCAATTCCATTAACGATACCACGGAGATCATGAGATCTCGCACAGAGAAGTCCATCCAGACGCTCTCCATAGAATGGTGTCTTGATCTCCTCTGCATAAGTGTTACTTACTGTTGTTACTGCATCTGCAAAGACGATACCGCCCTTTAAGAAGTTTGCATCCTTGTAAGCCTCCAGCTTGTCCGGTGCAAAATAGTAATCGGAAAGTCCTGTGATTCCCCGAACGGTCTTGACATCCCATACACCCTGGAATTTGAGGTTATGGATCGTCATAACAGTCTTGATGCCCCAGAAGAATTCATTCTGCTGGAAAGAGTCATGCAGATAAACCGGTACAAGACCTGTCTGCCAGTCATGACAGTGGATCACATCCGGACGGAAGTTGATGACCGGAAGCACAGAGAGGACTGCTTTGGAGAAGAATGCAAATTTCTCCAGATCCCAAGGTGCGCTGTCGTATGGTTTCGGTCCACTGAAGTAGTATTCATTGTCAATGAAGTAGAACTGGATTCCATCATACTCCATATGCATGATTCCTACATAACAGTTCTTATATCCCAGATCCATATAAAAATGGGTGATATATTCCATTTTGTCTTTCCATTCCTGCTTCATGCAGGCGTATTTCGGCAGAATAACTCGCACATCAAAGTAACGCTTGTCAAAGCATTTCGGAAGTGCTCCTGCTACATCGGCAAGTCCTCCTGTCTTTATAAACGGCACTGCCTCTGATGTTGCAAATAAAATATTTTTCATCTGTGATTGCCCTCCTTGCTTCCATTTCTATAAAAGCTGTACAGATATCTCAGTCCTGAAACGGCTTTTTTGTTTATTATACCCTAAAAAGTACTTATTGGAAAGAGCGATTTTTATATTCCAGACGAATTTTGTCCGCAATCAGGGCAATGAACTCAGAATTTGTCGGTTTACCCTTGCCCGTACTTACTGTATAGCCAAACAGAGCATCTATCGTATCCATCTTGCCGCGGCTCCACGCCACCTCGATCGCATGGCGGATCGCACGTTCGACACGGCTTGGCGTTGTCTGGTGTTTCTTGGCGATCGTCGGATAGAGGACTTTGGTGATCGAATTGAGCATTTCGATGTCATTTACTGCCAGGATGATCGCATCTCTTAAGTACTGATAACCTTTGATATGTGCCGGAACACCGATCTCATGGATAATATTTGTGACATCTGTCTCCAGGTTTCTTGTTCCGTATGCGCCCGGTTCTTCTCTCACAACACTCGGACGGACATTTTCGCGGATCCTGCGGTCGCTTCTTCGTCTCAGGTTCTTAATGCGGTTCAGAAGGACCTGATTGTCAAAAGGCTTCAGCATATAATATTCTGCGCCAAGGCTGAAAGCGTCCTCTGTGATCCGTTCCTGTCCAACCGCTGATACGACGATAAACGCCGGCGTTTTCTTGAGCATATGATCGTGCTGACAGTTTTCCATGACAGTAAGCCCGTCCATCTTCGGCATGATGATGTCAAGAACGACAACATCCGGTTCTCTTTCTTTTATGATATTACAGATTTCTTCTCCGTTGTGTGCTTTACCTACCAGGGTGAGGTCTTTGTCTTCTTCGATCATACGACCAAGTATTTCTACCATTTTTTCGTTATCGTCTGCGATTGCTACATTTAACTTTTCCATGAGGCCCGTTTCCTCCTAACCTTACTGCCACTTATCAAATATTTTATGTGCTGACAGGAAATATTATAGAGTAAATTTCCCTGCGAAATCAAGCCGAAACAGGGAGAAACACTGAACTTTCGTTCACTTTAAATCTACCTGTTTCGACTTTTATGATCACCAGAAATCCTTTATTTTGGTTTTTCAGCGGCATTCTCTGTGACTTTTTATGCGGCTCGTTCCTGCACGTTTTCTTCATTCTCCAGCATAGTCTCCGCAAATATTCCATAGCCGCTTGTAGAATCCTGTACAAATACGTGGGTGACTGCCCCGGCAAATTTCCCGTTCTGGATCACCGGGCTTCCACTCATTCCCTGTACGATCCCTCCTGTTTTTTCAAGCAGATCCGGATCAATCACACGGATCACAAAACTCTTGTTTGTATCCTCGTGGTTGAGGTCGATCTTCACGATCTCCGCATCGTATGCGGACACACTTCCATCCACACAGCATAGGATCTTGGCCGGTCCTGTTTCCAGTTCCTGTTTGTAGGCAACCGTCATCTTTGTCATTGCGATCTTGTCCGCCAAGCCGGTAAATTCACCATAAATGCCATTCTCCGTATTCTTTTGTATCGTCCCGATCACCCTGTCAGGATCATAGCGGATCAGTCCGGCAAGCTCCCCCGGGCTTCCGTTGCTTCCCTTCTGGATCCCAAGGATCTCTGCCTGGTACAGAGCGCCTTTTTCTATCTTGAGGAGATCTCCTGTATCCACATCGCTGATCCCATGTCCCAGTGCACCATAACTGCCGTTTTCATCAACAAAAGTGATCGTCCCTATACCCTGTGTATTATCTCTGACCCAGATTCCAAGTTTATAAGAGCCCTGCATATCTTTTACCGGAGTAAGTGAGAGCGGAATGATCCTGTCATTTCGAAGCACCTCCAGTTCTACACTTTCTCCATTGAGATTCCTGATATCCTCGATCAGATCTTTTTTGGAACGGATGGTCTGTGAGTCAAAAGCTACGATATAGTCTCCTGGTTTTACAACGTCTTTCGCCGGTTCTTCTGTCGTACCTTCTTCAGACAGGATCTCGCCGGTATCAATGATAAGTACGCCGTCTGTTTCCATGTAAATGCCCGCGGTGCTTCCGCTGACATAAACCGATGGGCTGACGGACGGTGTGACCTTGATCTCTTTGAACGGAATCACTCCGAGAATGCTGCATTTCAGCGTATAACTGCCCTCGCCGGAAACGGAGACTGAATCCTCAAAGGTCAGAAGCGGATGCTCCAGAACCTTTTGAACCTGACTTTCCTGGTCTTCTTCGACATGGAGTTCATCCGGAATCCTCCGGTCCAGATAACGATACCCAAGGCACAGCATTGCAATGAGATCAAGCCCCAGACACCAGAGGATCAGCTTTCTGTACCGTTTTTTTGTATTCACTCTGTCACATCCTTTCTTTTGTGATTATTTCTGCATCAAAAAGCAATAAAAAAGAGAAGAGATCTCTTTCGGATCTTCCTCTCTTATTATGCTGTGATTCGTTTTATTTGAGTCTTGTATTTTTATGTACCTGTGCCAATTCTTTCATTTCTTTTGCATTCTGGTACACAGCCTGTGTGATCTCTGCACCGCCGAGAAGTCTCGCGAGTTCCTGGATGGAATCCTCACCTTCAAGCGGATGGATCTCCGTGATCGTCTCCGTACCCCTCTGGTGCTTCTCTATCTCAAAATGCGTGTCCGCCATCGCAGCGATCTGTGGCAGATGTGTGATGCAGAGTACCTGATGATGTCTTCCTATGACAGACATCTTCTCTGAAACCTTCTGTGCTGTCCTTCCGCTGATACCAGTGTCGATCTCGTCAAAGATCAGTGTCTCGATCTGGTCTCTGTCTGCAAGGATCGCCTTGATCGCCAGCATGATCCTGGAAAGCTCACCACCGGATACGATTCTTCCAAGCGGTTTCACAGACTCTCCCGGGTTTGTCGAAATTTCGTATTCAATGTCGTCAAATCCGCCTGCTGTATATTCTTCTTTGCGTTTAAAATCAATCCTGAACTGCACGTCCAGGAAATTGAGATCTTTGAGACCTTCGATGATCTTGTCGGTAAGTGTCTTACTGTATTTTTGCCTGATCTCTGAAAGTGCATACGAAACTTCTTCAAGTTTTTTCTGGGATTTCGAAAGATTTTCTCTAGCTTCCTGGAAAAGTTCCTCATATCTGTCAAAATCTGACAGTTTCTGCTTCTGGCGTTCACCATATTTCTGGATCTCTTCTATGCTCTGACCGTATTTTGCCTTGAGATTATTAATAAGATCCAGACGCTTCTCTGTCTCAAAAAAAGTCTCATCATCAAAATTCAGATCCTCCACATAGGAAGAAAGCTCTCTGTTGAAATCATTCAGAAGGCTGTCCACTTCCTGAAGAGTCCCTGACATGGATTCCAGCTGGCTGTCGAATTCTGTCACTCTGGTCAGTTCTCTCACTGCCATTCCGACAGAGTCCCCTGCCCCCTGTGCGGAATCATATCCGGTCAGGTCACGGACACTCTGGAGTGTCTCGAGGATCTTCTTGCCATTGTTTAATTTACGGTAAAGAGTTTCCAGCTCTTCGTCCTCTCCCGGGCGAAGCTGTGCTGTCTCGATCTCGTTGATCTCAAATTCCAGGAAAGCTCTCTCCCTGTTTCTCTGTTCCTCATCTGTATCGAGTTTCTTAAGTTCCTGCATGCATTTGCGGTATGCTCTGTATGCCTCCTGGACTTTGTCCCTTGCAGGATAGATCTCGTCCTTGCCGTATGCATCCAGGATCTCAAGCTGCTTGTCCTGGTACAGAAGAGACTGGTGCTCATGCTGTCCGTGGATATCAAGAAGGCAGGAAGCTGCCGCCTTCATCTGGCTTACCGTGCAGGTTTCGCCGTTGATCTTGTTGATGCTCCTGCCGTCCATCAGTTTACGTGTTAGAAGGATCTGTCCGTCCTCCAGTTCTACTCCAAGTTCCCCAAGAGCTTCCTCTGCACGCGGATTCTCCACCTGGAACAGTAATTCTACAAGTGCATAGGATGCTCCTGCCCGGATCATATCCCGGGTGCTTCTGCCGCCCAGGATCAGCTGCATCGAACCAAGAAGGATCGACTTACCTGCACCTGTCTCACCGGTGAGGATATTCAGCCCCGGACCAAATTCTACTTCAATATCTTCAATCAGTGCGAGATTCTTCACATGAAGATGTACTAACATAATTTCAAGATTCCTTTCAGTTTCCTTGCCGCAGTCTGTGCCTGTTCTCCATCCCGAGCCACGCACATCACAGTGTCATCCCCTGCGATGCTGCCCAGGATCTCTTTCCATTTCAGTGCATCCAGTGCTGCCGCCACCCCCATCGCCATGCCCGGAACCGTCCGGATCACGATCATATTCTGACCTACGTCAATCGATGTGAGTGCATCGTGGAGCACTCTTGTATATTTGTCGCCCAGTTCCGCGGAAGAACCTGAGAGGATCGCATAATGCGATTTCCCGTCTTTTCCTGCGACCTTTGTCATCTTGAGTGCACGGATATCTCTGGAAACGGTAGCCTGAGTTACTTTAAACCCGGCTTCATTGAGCCGTGCTGCCAGTTCCTCCTGTGTGTCTATATCGTACTGACGGATCAGTTCTATTATTTTTTCATGTCTTGCTACCTTCACATCCAACCTCCATTACACTTAACTGTCGCGCATTTTCTGGCGAAGTACTTCAACAAAACTTAAATGATTTAACTTGAGTATTTTTGTGCTTACAGCTGCTTTCTCTATCACAATCCTGTCTCCCGTTACCATCGGGATCACTGTATCTCCATCAAAAGAAGCCACACCGTATTCCTGAACCTGTCGTCTGCCCTCACCGATCTCCACCGTGATCACATCTTCCGCCGGAAAGATAATACTTCTTGTATTCAGCGTATGTGGCGCGATCGGAGTCATCAGTGTCATGGAACCATTCGGTGCCACGATAGGGCCTCCACAGGAAAGGCTGTATCCTGTCGACCCTGTCGGTGTCGAAATGATGATACCATCTGCATTATAGGAATTCAGGTACACATCATTGACATAGTTCTTGAAGCGGACAACTCGAAGATGTCCGTCCCTGCCGATCACGATGTCATTGAGAGCCACATCCCTGCCTATGATCTTACCATCTCTCCAGACAGTTCCCGTAAGCATCATTCTCTCCTCGATCTCGTAATCGTCCTCCATCAGCTTGTCAAGTGCACTGTAAACAGACTGTTTGTCCACTTCTGCAAGAAATCCCAGTGTTCCAAGGTTGACACCAAGCATCGGGATCTCTCTGTGTACAACATCTCTCGCCGCCTGAAGAAGTGTACCGTCACCGCCGAGAACAAGGATACATTCTGTGTCCTCCGGTATCAGTGCAGGATTGGTGTAATGATACGCACCTTCCTGCTTGCGCTCCGCCTGCTGTACCATGCACTTCCTGCCATTTGCCTTCAGATATTCTACGATCTGACCTGTGAATTCAAGGTCTTTGTCCTTGTCACTGTTGGTAATGATATAAAATTTATCCATCCCTCAATTCTGCCTTCCCCGGTCATCAGTCGAGCTGACCGTGCGCTTCCTGCACCACCGCCTCCGGTGATACTTCCAGTGCGGATTCGCAGATCGTGCCTTCCGGTCTTTTCCTGAGATGAAGCAGATATTCGATATTTCCCTCTGGTCCCTTGATCGGAGAGAAAGAAAGATGCTGCGGCTCCAGCGCGATCGACATCGCATAAGCCATGACTTTCTCAATGACCTCGAGATGGACTGCCGGATCACGGACTACGCCCTTCTTGCCGACCTTTTCCCTGCCGGCTTCGAACTGCGGTTTGATCAGACAGACGATCTCTCCATCCTCTGTCAGAAGATTTCTTACCGGAAGCAGGACCTTGGTCAGAGAAATAAAGGAAACATCAATGGAAGAAAACTGCGGTGCTTCCTGAATATCCTCCGGAACCACATAACGGATGTTTGTTTTTTCCATGCAGACAACTCTCGGGTCGTTGCGCAGACCCCAGTCAAGCTGACCATAGCCTACATCGATAGAATATACCTTGACTGCCCCGTTCTGAAGCATGCAGTCGGTAAAACCACCCGTGGAAGCCCCTACGTCCATGCTGACCTTGCCTTCCAGGGAAACGCCGAAATTGTTCATGGCTTTCTCGAGTTTCAGACCGCCGCGGCTTACATATGGAAGTGTGTTTCCACGCACTTCGATCTTTACTGTTTCCTGGAACATGGTTCCTGCTTTGTCTTCTTTCTGTCCGTTTACATATACATCTCCGGACATGATATATGCTTTTGCTTTTTCTCTGGAAGGTGCAAGTGCACGCTCAACCATCAAAAGATCCAGTCTTTTTTTCATTGCTGCTCCTCATATTCCTCTATTGCATCGAGAATGTCCGGTGCTGACAGACCGATCTTTGCCCGCAGGCTTCCGACTTCTCCATGCTCTACAAAACGGTTCCAGATCGCGATCGGAAGAACACGTACTTCCGGATGACAGGCTTCCATATAGGCTGCCACATGTTCGCCGAATCCGCCGTTTTTGACATTTTCTTCTACTGTTACGATTAATTTGTGATCTCTGGAAAGTTCATCCAGAAGCGCAGTATCCAGTGGTTTGACAAATCTTGCATTGACAAACGTCGGCCTTCTGCCACGCTCCTTAAGTTCACGACAGACCTGTTCACAGATCTCAGTCATGCTTCCTACGGAAATGACTGCCAGATCTTCGCCTCTGTACAGGACTTCACTTCTGCCATACTGGATCGGGCTTTCGAATTCTTCAAGCCCCAGATATGCGCCGCCTCTCGGGTAGCGGATCGCAACCGGTCCACTGGCGCAGACTGCAAACTCCAGCATTTTCCTGAGTTCCCATGCATTCTTTGGTGCCATCACGGTCATGTTTGGCATCATCGTGAGATAAGAAAGGTCGAAACATCCCTGATGTGTCTCTCCGTCCGCACCGACAAGACCCGCGCGGTCAATGGCAAAGATCACATGAAGATTCTGCATACAGACATCATGCATCATCTGATCCACTGCTCTCTGCAGGAAGGAAGAATAGATCGCCACAACCGGAATCATCCCGCCAAGTGCCAGTCCTGCTGCAAAAGAAACAGCATGCTCCTCTGCGATTCCCACATCAAACAGTCTGTCAGGATATTTCTTCTCAAATCTGACAAGTCCGGTTCCTTCTTTCATGGCTGCAGTGATGCCGACCAGTCTGTCATGTTCTTCACCGAGATTCACCATCGCATCCGCAAAAACATCCGTATAGGTCGGTCCTTTTTTCTGCGATAATGCTTTCCCTGTTTTGATGTCAAACGGTCCTGTTCCATGGAACTGATCCGGATGCTTCCGTGCCGGTTCGTATCCTCTGCCCTTCTCTGTCAGGACATGAACGATCACTGGTCCCTCAACTCTCTTCGCCTCATTAAAAAGGCGCATCATCTGGCGCATATCGTGTCCGTCCACCGGTCCCAGATATGTGATCCCCATGTTTTCAAAAAGCATTCCCGGGATGATGAGCTGCTTGATGCTGCTCTTGGTCTTGCGCATCGTATCTACCAGTGCAGTTCCGACACGTGGTATCTTCTTGAGATTTTTGGTCACATTGATCTTCATTCCCGTGTAGGATTCCGCTGTCCGGAGTGCACTTAAGTAGGAAGATATCCCGCCTACGTTCTTGGAAATGGACATATTGTTGTCATTCAGGACAATAATGAAATTTGTCTTAAGTTCCGCGGCATTATTTAGTGCCTCATATGCCATTCCGCCGGTAAGCGCACCATCTCCGATCACTGAGACCACACGGTAATTCTGTCCCAGAAGATCCCTTGCCCGCACATATCCCAGACCTGCTGAGATAGAGTTCGAACTGTGTCCTGCATCAAATGCATCACAGTCACTCTCGCTTCGCTTGGGAAAACCACTCATGCCGCCTTCCTTGCGAAGTTTCTTAAAACCCTCTTTCCTTCCGGTAAGGATCTTGTGGGTATATGCCTGATGGCCTACATCCCAGACGATCTTATCCTGCGGAAGTTCCAGTACATTATGGAGTGCCAGTGTCAGTTCCACTGCCCCCAGATTGGATGCCAGATGACCTCCTGTCTGGCTTACAGATTCGATCAGGAACTGACGGATCTCCTCTGCAAGCTGTGGAAAATCTGCTAAAGCTATTTTGTGTATATCATTTGGCTTATTGATCTTTTCCAACATCCTTTGTATCCCTCTTTCATTTTCTGCGGCTTGCCATCTCCATAACAAGTGCCGTCAGAAATTTATTTTTGCTGCTTAACCCTTCCAGAACAGTCTCTGCCTGCTCTGAAAGTTTCTGAACCTGTTCAGATGCCTTCTCCACACCAAACAGTGTCACATACGTGACTTTATTATTTTTCTCGTCGCTGTGGACCGGTTTGCCAAGCTCCTGGCTGGTGCTTGTCACATCCAGAATGTCATCCTGGATCTGGAATGCCAGTCCGATAGCAGAAGCTGCCTTCTCAATCTGTGCTGTCTGTTCTTCATCCGCTCCGCCAAGGATGGCACCTGCCATCATGGAAGCCTCGATCAGCGCAGAAGTCTTGTGCTCGTAGATATAATCCAGCATCTCTCTGGATATCTCCTTGCCGTCATTCTCGACATCCACGCTCTGTCCTCCGAGCATTCCATAAAGCCCTGTCTTATTTGACATGATCTTCAGTGCACGGATCACTCTGTCCTTATCGGAAGTCAGATCAAATGCACCGAGCATTGTCTCATATGCATAATTGAGCAGGCTGACACCGCTTAAGACTCCCATTGCTTCTCCGTAAACTTTGTGGGTAGTCAGGCGTCCTCTCCTGTAATCATCATTGTCGATCGCCGGGAGATCATCGTGGATCAGGGAATGTGTATGGATCATCTCAATCCCTGCCATAAAAGGCTCTGCAACACGCTCATCCTCGCCAAACATCCGGAATGTTTCCAGAAGAAGGATCGGTCTCAGGCGCTTGCCGCCGGCACACATGCTGTAATTCATCGCCTCTGCCATTGTCCTGGCAAAGCCGGCTTCCTCCGGCAGATATCTGCGGATGATTTCCTCTGCATGTGCTGTTCTTATCTGCAATTCTTCTTTAAAATTCTCGTAATGTTCCATCCTCGTCCATCTGGAGCATCTTCTTCTCTACTGTGTCCAGCCTGCCGCTGCAGTATTTGAGCAGCTCCATTCCTTCTTTATAAAAACGAAAAGAATCCTCCAGGGACGTTTCACTGTCCTCCAGCTTCGCAGCAAGAGTATCCAGTTCCTGAAAGACCTCTTCTATTGTCTTTGATTCTGTTATTTCTGCCATGTTTCCCTCCTGCTGTCCGAAACTTCCGCCTGGATCACACCGTCTGTCACAGAAATTTCGACTCTGTCCCCGGGCTTGACCTGTGAAACAGAAGTGATCCCTCTGCCATCAGTATCTGCAACAAAAGAATATCCCTGATTCAGCTTCGCAAGTGGTGACAGTCCCTGGTAGCGTTCCAGATAGATTCCCAGACGATGACGGTACTGCTGGAGTTTATTATCCATCGCCCTTCGCAGTGTATCCTCAAAATCCACAAGGGTCTGCCGCCGTTCTCTGAGACGGCTTTCCGGGCTTAAATATTTAAGCCGCATCTGATACTGCCCAAGCCGTACTCTCTGAAACTCGATTTCCTCCCTCATGTCACGCTGGAAACGCTCCTGATAACTGGAAAGCGTATACATCACCTGCGCCATATCATCCACTGCAAGCTCTGCCGCTGCTGACGGTGTCGGCGCACGGAGATCTGCCACAAAGTCAGCGATCGTAAAATCCACTTCATGTCCAACTGCTGATATGATCGGTGTACGGCACTCAAAGATTGCTCTGGCAACCTTCTCCTCATTGAACGCCCACAAATCCTCGATCGAACCGCCGCCACGTCCTACGATGATCGTATCTACGCCGGCCTCGTCAAGCATGCGGATGCCTTTCACGATGCTGTCTGCTGCTCCATCGCCCTGTACCAGTGCCGGATAAAGGATGATCTGCAGGTACGGATTTCTCCGCAGGGAAATATTCCGGATATCCTGCACAGCCGCGCCGGTAGGCGCAGTCACCACTCCCAGTCTGCGGATAAACCGCGGGATCGGCTGCTTATACTCCGGTGCAAACATTCCCATTTCCTCCAGTTCTGCCTTCAGTGCAAGGAATCTCTCATAAAGTGCGCCGGCGCCCTCCAGAGTGATTTCCTTCGCATACATCTGATAACGGCCGTCTCTCTCATACACATCCACGGCGCCGCCGACTACAACACGGTCTCCGTCCTTCATACGGAAAGCAAGTCCGCGTCTCTGTCCCGCAAACATGACACAGGAAAGCACCCCTGTCTCATCCTTGAGCGAAAAATAAATATGTCCGCTGGTATGATATTTGCAGTTGGATACTTCACCCTTGACGTATACTTTTCTTAAAACATAGTCCTGTATGAACATGTTCTTGACGTAACGGTTGACCTGTCCTACGGAATAAACTGTTTTCATTTAATTAATTATCAGAGTTTTCTTCTGGCTCTGCCTTTGTTTCGGATTTCGGTGCATCTTTCTTGGATGAACGGATGATGATCTTGGCCTGATGGGTCGGACGGCGTCTCTTCGGTGCTTCACCGGAGTCCTTCTTACCGCTGGCGATCTTGCCGAGGATCCCGTTTACGAAAGAACCGGAATCGTCTCCACCAAACATCTTGGCAAGTTCTACTGCCTCGTTGATCGCAACGCCAACCGGAACGTCCTCATCAAATTTCATCTCATATACTGCCAGACGGAGTGCTGTCAGGTCGACTCTGCTCATACGGCTTGTCTTCCATCCACGGCTGTAGTCGTTGAGGATCTGGTCGATCTCGTCAAGCTTCTCCAGGATCTTCTGATACTTCGCCTGCATTGCCTCCTGGTCCTTCTCTTCCAGCTCTCCAAGTGTCTCAAAATACATGGACACCTGATCTGACATTTCATCTTCTGAATTAAACTGTGTCATGAACAGCAGTTTAAAAATATGTTCTCTCTGCTCGCTTCTTCGCATGTTTCCTCCTAAACCAATATCCCCCTCCGGGACTTTTATAAAGAAAAAAGGAAAGAGTTTACTTTCCTTTTCCGTTTTCCATATCAACGCCTGCGATGCGGATATTTACATCTGCCACTTCCAGGCCTGTCATGTTTTCAATGGACGATTTGACCTTGTCCTGAACCTTCTTGCTTACTTCAAGAATATTCTTGCCGAACTCGATATTCAGTGTCAGGTCAACAGTAACAACGCCCTCAAGGACGGTTACCTTAACTCCTTTGGAAAGGTTCTTCACTCCAAGCTTGCTTACCAGCTCGTTTGTAATATTTCCTCCCATGGATGCAACGCCGTCAACTTCGGTTGCTGCCAGTCCTGCGATGACTGTTACTACTTCATCTGCGATCTTGACTTCACCGATTCCTCCTACATCCTGTAATTTATAGGTTGTTCTCTTTTCTGCCATATCTAATACCTCCTGCGGGCTCCGACTCATAGCTGCAAGAAATCCTCTCACAGCTATCAAATTCTAATTTTGCATAGGTTTAGTATATCAAATTTGTCCGCAAATTAAAAGCGTTTATTTACTGAATTCTGTCAGTACGAGATTCGGATTTCGGTCTTCTGTCATGCCGACGCTCCATGCATTGACGAACAGAAGAAGCGGGTTGCCTTTGAGGTCTGTAACCTTCTTCATGTCTGAAGTTCCTGTGATCTTGGCCACATCGACTTCTTCTTTGTTTGCAATCCAGCGGATATGCTCATATGGAAGGTTTTCCAGACGGATCTCAACATTATATTCGTTTTCCAGACGGTATTTGAGGACATCAAACTGCAGGACACCGACAACGCCTACGATGATCTCTTCCATACCGGTGTTGAATTCCTGGAAGATCTGGATCGCACCTTCCTGCGCGATCTGGTTGATACCCTTGACAAACTGCTTACGCTTCATGGTATCAAGCTGGCGCACACGTGCAAAATGCTCCGGTGCGAAAGTCGGGATTCCCTCAAATGCAAACTTACGTCCCGGCGCACAGATCGTATCACCAATGGAAAAAATACCCGGGTCAAAGACTCCGATAATATCTCCGGCATATGCCTCATCTACCACATGACGGGATTCTGCCATCATCTGCTGAGGCTGGAGAAGACGCATCTTCTTGTCTCCCTGTACATGATAGACTTCCTGGGATGCATCGAATTTACCGGAGCAGATACGCATGAATGCGATCCTGTCTCGATGTGCCTTGTTCATGTTTGCCTGGATCTTGAATACGAATGCGGAGAAATCATCAGACATCGGATCAATCTCGCCCTCATCGGATACTCGCGGAAGTGGAGAGGTTGTCATCTTGAGGAAGTGCTCAAGGAAAGTCTCCACACCGAAGTTTGTAAGCGCGGAACCGAAGAATACCGGTGTCATATTTCCCTTGCTTACCTGTTCCTGGTCAAATTCCACACTTGCTCCGTCCAAAAGCTCGATCTCATCCATGAGCTGTTCCTTCTGATCCGGATCTACGATGTCGTCAAGTCTTGCATCGTCAATATCGATTTCTTCGATCACACCTTCCTTGGTTCCCTTCTGTGTGTCAGAGAAGGTCAGGACTTTGTGTGTATTTCTGTCATAAACTCCACGGAATTTCTTACCGGAACCGATCGGCCAGTTGATCGGGCAGGTTGCGATCCCGAGTTCCTTTTCTATTTCATCCAGAAGATCAAACGTATCATTTGCATCTCTGTCCATCTTGTTGATAAAAGTAAAGATCGGAATATGTCTCATGACGCAGACCTTGAACAGCTTTCTTGTCTGTGCCTCGACACCCTTGCTTCCGTCGATGACCATGACTGCGGAATCCGCTGCCATCAGAGTACGGTAGGTATCCTCTGAGAAATCCTGATGTCCCGGTGTATCCAGAATATTGATACAATATCCATCATAATGAAACTGTAATACGGAAGAGGTTACGGAAATACCTCTCTCTTTCTCTATTTCCATCCAGTCAGATACTGCATGGCGGGCAGTTGCCTTACCTTTAACACTACCTGCCAGGTTGATCGCACCTCCATACAGCAGAAATTTCTCTGTCAGGGTTGTCTTACCGGCATCCGGGTGAGAGATAATGGCAAAAGTTCTTCTTTTTTCTATTTCGTTCGCGTACTTAGACACGTTTTTCCTCCTGTCTGTTATCCTATTTCCAATTTCTATACAACTTTTTATTTTATTATAGACTATGCCGGACTGTCAAGAAATTTCCCTATATAAAGGATATAAAGTTATAATTGAAAAGCAAATCTTTTCTCTGTATAATAGAGGCATATTTTTTGAATACGTGCCAGGAGGAAATTTTATGAATCTCGCAGAAATAGAAACTTTTTTGACTATCGTAAACACCAAGAGTATTACCCGCACTGCTGATCTTTTATTTCTGTCCCAGCCAACTGTCAGCCATCGTCTGAATTCCCTTGAGAATGAACTGGGATTTCCTCTTGTCATCCGAAACAAAGGACATAAGCAGGTCGAACTCACACCCAAAGGAATGGATTTTGTCGTCCTCGCCGAACGGTGGATGTCCCTGTGGAAAGAAACACTCACACTTCAGCACAACCAGGAACGGATGCTTCTGACAATCGGCTGCACGGACAGCCTGAACATCGCCGTATTTGCTCCGCTGTATGATGAGATCCTTCAGTCACATTCTCATCTGGATCTGGATATTGAATCTCATCACTCCAATGAACTGTACGATCTGCTCAGTGAGCACAAATTTGATATCGGTTTTGTCTATCAGCATCTTCATTACAAAAACATCATCGCAGAGCAGATCTTTGAAGAAAAACTTTATCTGGTGCAGTCCGAACATCCGGTGATCCCGCGGGCGCAGGTACATACGGATGAACTGGATTCCTCCATGGAACTGTTTCTGAGCTGGGATGACAATTTCCAGATCTGGCATGACCGCTGGCTTTCTTCTGTTACGAGACCTCATATCTCAGCAGACACGATCACTCTGCTTGACCGCCTGTGGAAAAAGGACGAAAACTGGATGATCGCACCGGAATCTGTCATTCAGGAGCTTTCGCATTACCGTTCTCTGTATGTCAGCGAACTGGTCAACACCCCGCCAAACCGTGTCTGCTACAAAATCCGGCATCGTTATCCCAAGGTTTCCAACAAGCTCGCTGTTGAATATTTTGAGCACGAGCTGGAACATTTTCTTGAAAAACGGCATCTCCATATCCCAGTCGGCGTTGTATGGCATTCTTAATGCTTTTTATGTCAAAACAGAGAGGAAGCTCCCCTCTGTTTTGATCTGTGTCATTTCTTAATCATAGATACCGTCTGTCTGGATCACCTGATCGGTGGAAGTTTCCTGGTCTTCGTATGTAGTATCTGCTTCGTCCGTGCTGTCATAGGCCGCGGTCTCGTCAGCATTTTCTTCCATCGAACTGCTTTCTTCCCCTGTATCCTCTGTCTGGTCAAGCGGCGTGATCACGATATTTTCTGCTGCGATCCCTGTCTTTCTCTTGATGATATCCTCGATCTGTGCTCTTTTTGCATCTTCGAGGTCTGCTTCCGGCACAACTACGTCTGCAGTCTCTCCGGTAAGATTTACTACCGCATTCTCGAATCCTTTGGCTTCAAGAAGCATTTCTGCTGCAGCTTCTTTTTCGGATACGTCTGTCATCTCTACCATGGTGTTGATGGCGGTCTGTTTCTGATCATCCGAGATATCCGCATTGTTGATGATCTCCTGCAGGTCCGCCTTGTTCTGGGAGCGCACCTGTTCACGGGAAAGCTTTGCCTGTGCCGCAAATCCGGATGCCCCTGTCAGCACCGCCTCCCCCGGCGTTGTCGTGTCTTCTTCTGTATTGGTAAGACTGCTCTGACTGTTTTCTTCCAGAAGTGCGCTTTCGTCGGTAATGTCATAATCCACCTGATCCAAAATACTTGCACTGTCCGTGCTCGCTTCTTTGTCCTTGAATCCCAGATCCACGTCTGCAAAATTCAGGTATCCCGCCACTGCGATCAGGATTGCCAGTGAAGTGATGATGACCTGATTCCTTTTTACGATTTTTTTCACTTTACTCTCCTCATTTCATTTTCATTATTTTTATTTTATGGGCTTCGATCTGAAATAATGCCATTACCGCCTGCTGAATTTTCTGCACGACCACCGGATCAGAGGCTCCCTCTGCCGCGATCAGCACTCCTCTGACTTCTGTTTCACCGGAACGATAGATTCCCTGCTGTTCCTCCGTCATCAGCATCACTTTGACTTCACCAACTCCTTCTACATTCTCCAGAATATTCTGAAGCCTGCATTCCAGGGAGGACTGGATTTCATCTGTGCTCTGTGTACTGTTATCCATCAGGATCGTCTGCTTTGGTGTACTGCTCTTTTTGGATACCGGAAGTGCGATCACCGACAGAAGAAGTCCCAGAAGCAGGATCACGATCCACTGCTGTTTCGTCATTCCCTTCTGCAAAAATTCTGATATTCTGCTCTTCGATCCCGAAGTTCTGCCGGAGTTCATCCTGGATCCTCCTTTCCTGTTCGCTGTCCATGTTCTGATCCGCCTTCAGTTCCACCGATATCGTCTCTCCTTCTATATCTACGATGGTCTCCTGTATTTTTATTCCTGCATCTTCACATTTTTTTGCAATCTGGGATGCAAGTTCCTGACGAAAGCCTTTACGGATGTAAAAGCCCTGAAGATCCTGCGTTTCTTTCTGCTCCAGAAGGTGTACTTCCTCGTTATAATGGTCTGCGAAATCCCCGATCATCTCCCTGCTTTCCCGCAGGAAAGAGAAAAGCGGCGTGCACAGCATGTAGATCAAAAGAAGTCCCATGAAAGACCGGATGTACCGTTCATATTTTCTGTCCGGCATCAATTGCAGGACCGCAGTAAATAAAATATAAAACGTCGCCAGGATCCTGACCCACTGATAGATTTCTGCCTTCATCTGCCCTCCTAACTCTGGATCCCTGCCATCAGGACAAGGAATGCCAGCATGCACAGAACTTCCGCAGTAAAAACGATCCGAAGAAGCAGGGTGCATCCCTCGCCCATTGCACTGAGCGCGCTGACCATCCGTTTATCTGAGATCGGCTGTGATACCGCCGAAAGAAAGCGATACAAAAGCGACAGGACACCATAATGCAGCATCGGTCCTGCTCCCGCCAGTACAAATACGACGAGTATCACAACGCCAAGACAGTTTCGGATCAGGACTGCGCTTGTCACAACCAGCTCTGTCACCATATTTACGGCGTTTCCTACTCCCGGAAGTGCCCCTGCCGCCCTTCCGAGAAGTCCGCGTTTCAGGTTGTCCATGACCGGCGCAACCAGATTTCGGATGATCTGCAGGCCGACCACTGTCGCGAGGAGTGTTTTGAGGCTCCAGGAGATCGCCGTGTTGAGGAATTCTGCCATTTTTCCGAGCATTTCTTCTTTTGATAGGGAGTTTACGAGCTGTAAAAGGACATACAGGCTGGACGCAGGCAGGATGACAGTCGCAAGAAGCCACTGGATCAGCCATACCAGAATCAGAACCCCCTCATAAAAAACTGCCGCCGATGCCGCGCCGGACGAGGCACAGACTGTCATGTAAAACGCCGGTGCCAGCCCTTTCATAACTTCCGTCATCCAGTCGATCGTCTTTTCCAACGACAGGCTCATTTCAGAAAAGGAATCTGTCAGCAGTGTAAAAACCAGCAGATAAACGACAAAAAAACTGATATTTTCAACCTGTTCGTTTTCGAACACATCCGCAAAGCTGGAAAAAACAGCCGCAAACAGTACCAGAAGGAGAAGTTTGACCAAAAGTCCCCTCTCCTGTTCCAGACGATAAAAGAAAAAGCGGTACACCACTCCCTGTACCGCTTCTTTTGAAAATGCTTGTTCACCTTTTGTCAGTTTTATGAGCGCATCTTTCATGGAAAAACTGTCTTCGCCCAGAAGTTCGTCCAGCATGTTCTGGACATCTGTCAGTTCGATCTCGTTCAGAAGTTCCTGTGCGATGTCTGTGTCGTTTTGATTAGAATCAGATATGTCGTCTGACTGGCTTTTCTTTGGTGTCTGGCTCTGAATTCCTGTACTGCTTCCATAAACTTCTGCTACACATGCTACCATCAGAATTACCAGACATACCACACGCACCAGCACCGCCAGCCAGTTTTTCCCTCTCATGCCATAAACTCCTGAATCGTTTCCAGCAGTGCCAGAAGGATTGGAACGCTCTGTACCAGTACAGAAAGCCGGCAGAATAATTCAATCTGCGCCGCCGTAGCCTGATGCCCCGCATCCTTGCAGATTCCTGCCGAAAACTGTCCGATGTAAGTGATTCCGATCATTTTAATTAACGTCGTCAGGTACTCCTGCTCCACAGGCAGGCTGTCCTTGAGCTGCCGCAGCGTTCCGAAAAGATATTCCAGCTTTCCGACAGCCAGTCCCAGGATCATGATGCCAATTCCCATCGTGATAAAAGCGGTATATTCCGGCCGGGTTTCTTTCAGAAAAAAGCATAATATAACACCGCAGATCCCCAGAAGAGAAATTTTTATAATATCCATCTTTCCTCCTGCTTACAGCACAAACAATTTCTGAATATCCACAAACAATTCATAAATATACGGTACGATCCAGAATAATACGATAAGAAGGCCGGCGAGACTTACAAGAAATGCCTGTTCATCTCTCCCGCTGTGTTTCAATACCTGAGAGAGAATGGAAACCAGAATCCCGACCGCCGCTATTTTGAAAATAATGGTGACTTCCACGCTCTCCCCCTTCTCCTCTTACCAAAACAATACTGCAAGCAAAATGCCTCCCATAATCCCTAAGGACTGGCAGATTTTCTTCTGCTCCGGCATTTTTTCTCTGAGCTGTCTTCTTTGTTCTTCCACATCCGTTTCCAGAAATTCGATCTGTTTTATCTGCATTTCTCTGTCAAGATAGCCAAGTCTGCGCCCAAGAGTCCGAAGAATCTCCATTTCTTCTTTCCTCTGCGACCCTCCGGGATTTCCCTGATAAAAATTTCTTTGTATGCAGGATTCCATGATCTCTTCCAGATTTTTGCCTCCGGTATCTTCCATTTCCTGCGCGGCATCCCGAAGGATCATCTCAAAGGGTCCACTGATTTTTGCTGCAATCTCCCGGAATGCGTCTGGAAGAGAACTGTTGCCGCATCGGATCTCTCCTTTCAGAAAAAAAAGAATCTGAAGCAAAATCTCCAGGTTCTTTTCTCTTTCTGTGATCTCCCGACTTCTGGCATACCCGATTCCTGCTCCACCCAGGATCAGCAACAGGCTTGCCGCCATTTTCACCATTTTTGTCCTTTTTCATCGTAGATTCCTTTTATGATACCGATCTGCTTCCTGTCTCCGAGAACGATATATTTTTCAAATATTTCCATCTTTTTTAACTTTTGAAAAAACGGCTGGTTTAAGATATCCTCCACGGAATTTCCATGTGCCGTCGCAATCAGCCTGCATCCACAATGGATCACGCTTTCAACCGCCCGGAAATCTTCTTCTCTGCCAAGTTCGTCTACCGCCACCACATCCGGCGACATCGAACGCACCAGCATCTGCATTCCTTCCGCTTTCGGACAGGCATCGAGAATGTCTGTCCGCATTCCAAGGTCATTCTGTGGAACACCCTGCCAGCTTCCGGCAAGCTCACTTCGTTCATCCACCACCCCAACTGTCACTCCAGGAATGCCCTCTCTCCCATTACTGAGCTGTCGGATCACATCCCGCAGAAGTGTCGTCTTGCCACACCTCGGCGGTGAGATGATCAATGTGTGTGAAATATGGTTTCGACTTTGAATATACGGCATCACTGCATCTGCACAGCCCGGGATCTGATGTGACAGCCGGACATTGATGCAGGAAATATATTTCATTCCACGGATCCTGTCGCCATTCAGAAGTACCTTGCCGGTAACGCCCACTCTGTGTCCGCCCTGTACGCTTATGTATCCCTGCCGGATCTCATCTTCATACGCATACAGCGAATATCCGCACACATACTCCAGCGTTTCCTTAAGATCCTGCCGCGTCACAAAATACGGCTCGCCTCTTTTTATCTGCAAAAAGCGTTCACCCCCTGCATATACAAGAAACAGGGGGCGTCCCACCCGGAGTCGGATCTCATAAAGTTTCTCATAATCCGGTCCCGCCTCAATGAGAAGTTTGCGGATATTTCCTGCAAACAGATTCTGAATACTCTCCCTGTCGATCGTCCTCACCTCTTTACAGTTAATATATGTGGACAATCTGTTTTTATTACCGGGAAAAATCCGTTTTTTCATGGCACAGCCAAGTCCGAGCATTCCCCAGAACAACGGGGATACTGCCAGGTTGGAATCATTCATAAGCCCCATGAAAAGAAAAGCAGTCACACTCAGCAGAATCACAGCATCCACCGCAAAAAAACTGCTGTCTTTTTTCTGTTTCAGGCTTCGAACAGACGAAACTGCATAACTTCCCCAGAATATCAGAAGACAGAGCAGCGACAGAATGCCTGTCTGAAGTGCATTCTGCAAATACAGACTGTGCGCCTTGGACGGAATCTGCTCCAGCATCCAGCGTCCTGTGTTTGCTTTCATAACATAATCCTGCTGTGGAAATTCTTCTACGAAAGTATCCGGTCCGCTTCCGACCAGAATATGCTCTTTCAGAAGTGGAATCGCCCTGCCCCAGATATAGCCTCGTCCGGTAAAAAGCTTTTCATAGCCTTTCAGAACGCTGTCGGCTGTCCGGATCTCGTCTCCGCGTTTATAAAAGTTAACATATACAAACTGTGGTGATCCATTTGCCTTGACAAATTCCCAGGTGATATCCTGATACTGCATCAGAAGATTCTGCGTACCTGAATCCATGTAGCTGTCAAATTTCAGTTCTTTCAGCGCGTCATCCTGCGCGACAAAACATTGCTGATCCATGTCCCAGTATGCAGGAATTCTGTTCCTGTCTTCATCATAGATTGTCAGAGAATCTCCCTCATCTGACGATACCGGACAGAATTCATAAAAATGCCCTCCCTGTACCAAAAGTAGTTACATTCAGTATAAGGAGGGTATTTTTATTTGTCCAGTCTGTTATTCATTGTTTCACTTTAATTTTTACGCACGATTACGGCAGCTGTATCTCCTCATGCACCCACCGCAGTTCCAACGGGTCGCGGGACCAGACGGCTCCGCTGTAGCCTGGTTCCATTTCAAGCATCAGGTAGCTGCCTTTGTCCAGGGAGATCTTGCGGAGGTCTTTGGAAAGACCTTCTCCCGTCCATTTGATGTAGGCTTCTCTGAGCACCCACTGGGTAAAAAAGGCTTTCTCCATCTGCTCGCTCTCAAGAATCTCGCGTACCATGTCTGCCGGGACCATTCTGGTGAGCATTCGTTCGTAGTTGACTTTCTTGTGTTCCTGGACATCGATGCCGACTTCTTCTCCGGCGATGATGCACATTACATATTTGCCGGAATGGCTGATGTTGTAGTGGATCTTTGGCTGCAGGGTCAGGAATGGTTTGCCGTGCTCTCCTGCTGCCCGCGGCTCAAATGCAAGCTTCAGTCCATATTCCTTGTAAAGTCCTGTCGCAAGTAGTTTCTCTCCGATCATATGCTCCATATTCTTGTGGAGATATTTCTCCGGGACCTCTGTAAAATAAATCACTGCCTTCATATGTGCACCTCCTCCAGAAAGCGGGAAGGCTCCCGTTTCTTCTCATGCTGCTGCCTCACGTAACACAGATCAAGTTCCTTCCTGGCACGGGTCATCCCTACATAAAAAAGCCTCCGTTCTTCTTCGATCGCCGGTTCCAGGACTGCTTTCTTGTACGGCATGCTGCCTTCATTTACATTCAGGATATATACCTTGTCATATTCCAGACCTTTGACTCCATGGAGTGTTGAGATCAGTACACCCTCTCTTTCCTGCTCCTGTTTCTTCGCCTGTTCTTCCAGTTTCCTGGTGTAATCTTCTATGTAGGCTTCCCAGTCTCCGAGGCTGTCCATTCCCTTCGTGCTGTCGGTCAGCCGATCCAGGATCTCACTTAATTCTTCTGGTTTTATTTTACGATATTCCGCGTATTCCCGCAAGTATTCTTCGTATCCCATGCCCTTTCGGATGAAATTTATCGCCGCAAAAGGTGTCAGACCCCGAAGGATACGCAGATGCGTCTCAAGTGTTGTCAGCCGGTCACACATCCAGTCCTTATCCTTGTAAAAATCCTTGAGCTGGTCGAAGGAGATCACAGGGGAAAGTGATACCGCATCTCTGGCTATATAACGGTTCGGGCGGTTCATAAATTCAACAAAATTCTTCCGGCTCTCATCGCCCGCCGCAAATCTCAGATATGCCAGAATGTTCCGGCAGATCCAGTGGTGGAACAGGTTCGGAAGTTTTTCTTTCATGTTAAATGGAACCTGACGTTCCATCAGCGCACCGACCAGACCTTCCGCCTCCTGGTTCGTGCGAAGAAGGATTGCTGTGTCTTCCAGCTTGTCGCCCTGTTCCAGACGCGCCCGGAGTTCTGATACAACTTCGAGATATTCTTCTCTCGGATTTTCAAATTCACGGATCTTTACCGGATCACCTTCCGGATTGGGAGTCTGCAGATGCTTCTGGAATCTTTTCTTGTTCGTTCCGATCACCTGCATTGCAGAAGAAAGGATCCTCTTGCTACATCGGTAATTCACATCCAGTGTCACCGTCTCTGCCTCTGGATAATCCTTTGTGAAATTCAGCATGATCTCCGGTCTTGCTCCACGGAAATGATAGATGGACTGATCATCATCCCCCACGATAAACAGATTATCCTGCGGCTTCGCAAGAAGCTTCACGATGTCATACTGAAGCTGGTTGATATCCTGAAACTCATCGACCAGGATATACTGAAATTTATTCTGCCACGCTGCCAGAATATCCTTCCGCTTATCAAAAAGGTCATAACAGTAGAGGATCATGTCATCAAAATCCAGTTTCCGTCTCGCCTGACAGGTTTTGACATATTCCCGGTAGATCTGACGGAAAACCTCATCCGGACAGCACGAAGAATAATAATATTCCAGCGAAATCCTGTTTCCCTTGACAACACTGATCTCCTTGGCAACTTCTTCCGAAAAATCACCTTCCTCTGCCAGTTCCCCGCCATGGTTCAGTGCAAGTTCCCGGAGAATTGCAGACTTCTCCTCCTCTGACAGAATATTCGCCGCAGTAAATCCATACGCCTGCTTCAGAATTCCATAAAAAACGCCATGGAAAGTCCCGAATGTGATCGGTGTATACTCCTGACCGGTAAAATTCAGAAATCGTTCTTTCATTTCCTTCGCCGCTGCCCTTGAAAAAGTCACGACAAGGATATTGGAAGGAGAAATCCCGCCCTCGGTTGTCATATATGCTGTTCTTTCTACAATTACGGAAGTTTTCCCCGAACCAGGGCCTGCCAGAACCATCATGGGTCCTGACAGGTGGGCGATTGCCCGTTGTTGAGATGGATTACGTTTCATATATCTGTGATCAGCTGAGTTTTTCGATAGCTGCTTTGACACGTTTCAGTGTTTCTTCTTTGCCGATGATCTCCATGATCTCAGTTGCTCCTGCCGGTGTCATCTGCTTGCCGGATACAGCGGTACGAAGCGGCCACATAACATAACCGTTCTTGTATCCTTTCTCCTTAACAAACGCACTTAAAGATGCGAACAGCGGATCATTAGTATAGTCCTCCTGAGCTTCCAGAACCGGAAGAACTTCTTTGAGGACTGCCAGAGATGTCTCCTCGTTGGTCTTCATCTTCTTGTGGCAGTACATTGCGCTGTCGTATTCCGGAACTTCCTCGAAGAAGTCGATCAGTGCCGGGATATCCGGGAATGTCTCGATTCTTGTCTGAACCATTCCTGCGATTTTGCGGAAGTTGTAGTCTCGTTTGAGGACCTGCTTCATGTATGGAAGTGCTTTCTCGTAGAATTCTTCCGGATCCATTTTTTTGATGTACTCGCCGTTCATCCAGCGGAGTTTGGTGATATCAAAGACTGCCGGTGATTTGCTGATGTGATGATAATCAAATGCCTTGACAAGTTCCGGAAGAGAGAAGATCTCCTGGTTGTCCTGCGGGCTCCATCCGAGCAGAGCTACGAAGTTTACGATCGCTTCTGTCACAAATCCCTGCTCCAGAAGATCCTCATAAGAGGAATGTCCGGAACGCTTGGAAAGCTTCTGATGCTCCTCGTTGGTGATCAGTGGGCAATGAACATAGACCGGGATCTCCCATCCGAATGCTTCGTAGATACGGTTGTATTTCGGTGCAGAAGAAAGATACTCATTTCCTCTGACAACGTGAGTGATTCCCATCAGATGGTCATCTACAACGTTTGCAAAGTTGTAGGTCGGGTATCCGTCAGACTTGATCAGAATCAGGTCTTCCATTTCTTCGTTGTTTACTGTGATGTCTCCGTAAATTACATCGTGGAAAGTAGTGGTTCCCTCTGTCGGCATATTGAAACGGATAACATGCGGTTCGCCTGCATCCAGACGTCTCTGTACTTCTTCTTTGGAAAGGTGCAGACATCTCTTGTCATAGATGGAGATCTCCTTGCCTGCAACGACACGTTTCATGGATTCCAGTTCCTCCGGACCGCAGAAGCAGTAGTAAGCATCACCCTGTTCAATAAGCTGCTGTGCATATTTGAGATAGATTCCGGATGCCTGTCTCTCACTCTGTACGTAAGGACCTACGCCGCCGTCCTTGTCCGGACCTTCATCGTGAAGAAGTCCTGTACCTGCCATGGTACGATAGATGATATCTACAGCTCCTTCTACATAACGCTCCTGGTCTGTATCCTCGATTCTAAGGATAAAGTCTCCATCTTCATGTTTTGCAATCAGGTATGCGTACAGTGCGGTACGCAGATTTCCTACATGCATCCTGCCTGTCGGGCTCGGTGCAAATCTGGTTCTGATCTTTGTCATTTTATTATTTCCTGCCTTTCAAAAATGTAAAACCCCTGAGACAATTATATGCCTCAGGGAGTGTTTTTGCAATTATGCCTCAATTCCTCTGCCTTTAAGATACTCGATCACGTCTCCCACTGTTTCCAGTTCTGTCAGTTCCTCAGCAGGTATCTCGATGTTGTACTCATCTTCCAGTGCCATAACCAGTTCGAACAGGTCAAGGGAATCTGCTCCAAGGTCATCTTTAAAAGAAGTATCTGCTGTGATCTCGTTTTCGTCGCAGTTTAACTGTTCTGCGAGCATTTTTTTCATTTCATCTAACATTGCTTTTCTCCTTTATCAAGTATGCTTTTTCACTACTTTGATGTGCAAAGTATATATTCTGGAAAACTATTTGTCAATAGATTTTCTGTTATTTTAGGCTGCCCTTTCGGGTGTCTTGAGTTTAATCTGCTTGGACACGCTTAAGGCCAGTCCCATCTCGGCCATGAGGAACATGATCGAGGTACCTCCATAGCTGATAAACGGCAGCGTGACACCGGTATTTGGCATCAGATTTACTACGACTGCAATGTTCAGAATTACCTGCAGTGCAATATGTATAAAGATACCGCTGACAATCAGCGACCCAAAAAGATCCGGTGCATTCTGTGCGATAAAACACAGCCTGTAAAGAAGATATCCAAACAGAAGCAGAAGAATCACGCCCCCTACGATTCCAAGTTCTTCACAGATGATAGAAAAGATCATATCGTTCTGTGCTTCCGGTACGCTTCCAAGCTTCTGAATACTGTTACCAAGTCCACGTCCCAGAAAGCCTCCGGAACCAATTGCATAAAGCGCCTGTATGGTCTGGTATGCCGCAGTTCCTGTGGCATTCTCAGGATGAAGCCACGCGATGATTCGATTCAGACGGAAATCATCTGTCTCCTTTACACTCTGACCAATAACAAATACAAGAATCGCCAGAAACGCAATTGCCACCGCCACAAGAATCAGAAAAATCCTGGTCTTGGGATGTGCCACAAAAATCATTCCCACTGTAATACAGAAAATAATAATGGCTGTACTGAGGTTATCTGTGCAGACATATGCCAGCAATGCAAGAAATGTTCCCATTGCCCCAAGTGTCATACATGCCTTGAGTGAATTCATCTTCTTGCCCATGTGAACGATCATGTAGGAAAGACAGACGATCACGGCGATCTTGGCAATCTCTGCCGGCTGAAACTGAATCGGTCCGATTCTGAGCCATCTCCTGGCACCATTGGAAACAGTTCCCAGAGGTGTTCTTACCAGTACCATAGAGCCGGCAGCAACACCATACAGAACCCCTGTAAACCTTGCCAGGATATGATAATCAAACATGGATATAAACAGAGCACCGGCAATACATACAAAGCTGATCGCCGCCTGTTTCTTAAAGAAATACATATCATCACCATACTTGATCGTTGATGTGTATGCGCTGGTACTGTACAGCATAACCAGACCGAAACAGGTCAGAAGGATAATCGCCGCTACCAGATTGTAATCATAATACTCTGGTTTCTCTATAAGCTTCACTCCGATATTATTTCTGGATCTGGATTTGGTTTTGGATTTCTTTTTGGTCTTTTTCGAAACCGGTACATTGCCCCGCTGTTTCGTTTTTTCCATTTTATCACCTGATACTTTCTCTGTGATTTCTATGTCCTGCTATACAGTATAGCAGACTCCCTCCGCCATCGCAAGACAAAACAGGGGAACGGTCTGAAACCGTTCCCCTGAAAAAGTTATCATCATTATCAGTCGTTGTCAATTGCTTCTGTTTCAATGACAAACTTCACATTTCCATCCATCTTATCGGACTTTCCTGCATAGCTTGTGTATGCATTATCATCAGAACGAAGCGCATCCAGACGATCCAGAACATCCTGAAGATCATCATTTACAGCTTCATCAAGTTTCTTGATTCCCTTGTCATTGAATTCCTTTGTTCCGTCAGCCAGTTTCTTGGCTCCTTTGGCAAGCGTATTGATTCCGCTCTTAACCTGCGAACTTCCACTTACAAGTGTGCCTGTTCCACTTGCAAGCTGCTGTGTTCCGCTTGCAAGCTGACTTGCTCCGCTGTTCAGTGTACCACTGTTTGCAGAAAGCTGGTTTGCTCCGCTTGTCAGAGTACTTGTTGCACTGTCAATCTGACTTGCTCCGCTCTGAACCTGCTTGCTTGCACTTGTAAGCTGGTTTGCTCCACTTGTCAGCGTTGTTCCTGATTTCTGAAGCTGACTTACACCATTTGTAAGCTGTTTATTGGTAGACTGCAGTTTCAGTGCACCAGATTTCAGCTGTGTTGCTGACTTCTTTGCTGTATTATAACCTTCCTGAAGCTGATCTGCACCAGTCTGGAGTTCTTCTGCACCTTTCTGAAGTTTAGTTAACTGGTCGCCATCCAGCATACTTCCGACTTCTGTCTGAAGTGCTGCTGTTCCTTCTTTTACCTGAGCGGAAGCATTTGTCAGGGATTCTCCCTCTCCGGTTCCGTTCGTGATCAGATTGTCAGCTACTGTCTCTAACGCTTCATTATTACCGGTAAGCTGTGTCAGGGCTGCATTCAGACCTGCTGCAAGCTGTGCTGCACTGTCAATTGCATCTCCTGTGGAATCAGCATCGTCATCCTCATCCAGACCATCAGAAATCTGATCCAGACCATCCTTAAGCTGTGATACTGCATCTGCTGCCGCCTCATTCTGGCTGCTCTGTGCACTGATCGTAGCTGCTGCTGCCTGAACTTCTCCAGCCTGTTCAGAAAGACCAGATACCTGATCTGCATGTTCCTGAAGACTGTCAACTCCACTCTGCGCGGTATCCACACCACTGGAAATTGCTCCGATCGCACTTTCCACTGCGCTGTTTACAGCCGCTGCTGTTACATCATCCATAGAAGAAGTATCAATGCTGCTCAGAATATCAATTGCAGATTCTGCACTTGCAAGACCGCCGGCGATCGTTCCTGCATCACCCTGAATTGCTGCTCCTGCACCCGCTGCTTCGCTGATTGCATCTGCTGCTTCACTCACCTGATCCGCTACGGAATCATCTGTAGATGCCTCAATGGAATCTGCTGCCTCCATTGCCTGTGCAAGACCGCTTGTGATCTGCTCTGTTTTGGAGTCTTCACTTTCGCTGCTTCCTGTCATGCTTCCAAGAAGCTGTGCAAGCTGTTCAGCAACCGGCTGTGCCTGTGCAACGCCTGCCGCATATGTTTTTACGCTGTCTGCAAACTGTGCTGTTCCCTGTGCATAAGCACTTACACTGTCTGCATATGTGTTGATCTTTGTAACTGTATCGGAAAGTTCTCCTACCATTGAACCTGCTTTTTCTGCAAAAGCACTGATTCCTGCTGCCGCTTCCTTGACACCCTTTGCGCTCTTTCCAACACCCTCTACCAGTGTTCCGATTCCATCAACATACGTAGTAATTCCGTTTCCAAGCTGTGTAGCGCCCTGTACATAAGCCTTTACACCACTTCCAAGAGTGTTTGTTCCGCTGACGTAAGCTTTTGCACCGGCTGCAAGAGTATTTACACCCTGATTATATTCTGTGAGGGAACTGGTCAGCTTACTTACACCGGATGCATACTGATTTACACCGGACGCAAGGGTATCTGCACCGGAAGTATAAGATGCAACACCACTCTTCAGGCTTGCAGCACCGCTGTTTAATGTACTTACGCCGCTTTTCAGTGAAGCAATACCGTCATCCAGTTCTTTGTATTTCGTATTCAATGTGGTAGTACCATCAGAAAGTTCCTTGGCTCCATCCACCAGCTTAGTTGCAGAATCTGTAAGTTCTTTCATGGAATCCTTGAGATCATCCAGACCGTCAATATCATCTGTATCAATGGAATCCAGAAGGTCTGTCATTCCGAAAGTAAAGGTAGAACTCATGCTGAAATCTGTCACATCTGCTTCCATTGTGAAGCCTTCCGGAATGTCAATGTCGATATCCTTATCGATGCTCTTGAGATCCAGGCTGTCTGCCAGTCCCGGGAGACCTACGCCGACTGCAATGTTTCTCTGTCCGTCAGAAAGGACTTTACCATTGTCGATCGTTACATTTGTGAAATTATCGACCGGAAGGATCATTGCTGTCACCATGACGAATGGTGAATACATGTCTGTCT
Source organism: Blautia sp. CAG:237 (assembly GCF_000436615.1). Taxonomy (NCBI): domain Bacteria; kingdom Bacillati; phylum Bacillota; class Clostridia; order Lachnospirales; family Lachnospiraceae; genus Blautia; species Blautia sp. CAG:237. The sequence goes on along the minus strand of NZ_FR886745.1, from coordinate 37,625 downwards.
TTTTCTTGCCGACTTTTACTTTGTTCTTGGCATTGTTTGTGTATTTTACTTCGACCTTGAGATGACCGCTCTTGCCTGCCAGATCATCCGGACTTACCTGAACACCGTCCAGGTAATAGGTAAGTTCTACAGATGCCGGAAGTTCCTTGGTAGTAGTTCCCTGATAATAAATATCCTTATCCTCTGTATTCCAGGTCAGGTCATCGCCGTCCTGGTCAAAGGTCTCATCACCTTTGACATTCTTGATATCTTTAAGATCGGACACATCGCTTAAATTTCCTGAGGAAGCTGAGTTTTTCAGCCATTCAGATACAGTGATTTCCTGCGGAGTACCACTTGCTGAAGCGTTTACATATACAGTTTCCTGTTTTGAAACACTGCTGTCCGCAGCCAGTACCGGCACTGTTCCCATAACAACTGCCATTCCTGTTGCCAGAGAAGCTACCACTACTTTCTTTCTGTTTCTGTTCATATCTTGACTCCTTTTCCAGCCCGGGGGCTTCATTCATTTATGTGTTGATTTTATTTTTTGTCCGGCAAAAAGCCTTTTGATGTACGAACAATGATCGGGTCAAATACCATAAACATCGCCGGAAGTACAAGCAGTACAACGACCGTACTGATCACCGCACCTCTCGCAAGCAGAGTGCAGATCGAACCGATCATATCTACCTGTGAGTAAAGAGCTACACCGAAGGTTGCTGCAAAGAAGCTGCATCCGCTTACGATGATAGACTTCATGGAGAATTTATGTGCAATAGAAATAGATTCCTTCTTGGTCTTGCCAAGATGACGCTGTTTCTGGTAATTGCTTGTCATCAGGATCGCATAGTCTACGGTTGCTCCAAGCTGGATCGCACCGATGACGATACTTGCAACGAACGGAAGGGTTACACCCTGATAATACGGGATTGCCATATTTACATAAATCGCAAACTCGATAACCGCCAGAAGTACAAACGGCAGGGAGATGGATTTGAATACAAACAAGATGATCACGAAGATTGCTGCCATGGAAAGGATATTTACTCGCTGAAGGTCGACATCTGTCGTATCCTGAAGGTCCTTCATCAGAGGTGCCTCACCGATGACCATGGAGTCCGGACTGTATTCCTTAACGATCTCCTGAATGGAAGCAAGCTGTGCGTTACATTCATCTGTTGCAGATGAATATTCAGAGCAGACAAACTGCACTTCGTAGTTGTCTGATTCCAGCATTTCCCTGACATTGGAAGGGATCATGGATTCCGGGAAACTTGGTCCGATCAGGGAGTTCATACCCAGAGACCATTTTACTCCGTCTATTTCATCGATCTTGTCGAGCATCTGTGTTTTCTGTTTGCTGTCCAGACCATTCCTGAGCAGGATCATATGCATCGTGCTCATATCAAAATCCTCTTTCAGTTTATCATTTGCAACATTACTTGCCAGGGTTGCCGGAAGAGATTTATCAATATTGTAGTAGATCTGTGTATGGTTGTTTCCATAGATTGCCGGGTACAGAAGTACGAGGAATACGATCAGCCATACTTTGTAATGTTTGGTGATAAAACCGGAAGCTTTGTCCATGTTCGGAAGCAGAGCCTTGTGTTTTGTCTTCTCGATTGCCTTGTCGAATACGAGGATCATTGCCGGAAGAACAGTTACACAGCAGACAACTCCGATCACAACACCCTTCGCCATAACGATACCCATATCACGTCCCAGGGCAAAGGTCATAACACACAGTGCAAGGAAACCGGCGATCGTAGTAACGGAACTTCCCGCTACGGATTTGAAGGTATCTGCGATCGCATGTGCCATCGCACGTTCTTTCTCATCATATTTCTTCTTATATGCTTCAAACGAGTTCAGCAGGAAAATGGAATAGTCCATTGTAACACCAAGCTGAAGTACCGCCGTCAGTGATTTGGTAATGTAGCAGACCTGACCGAGAAAAATATTACTTCCAAGGTTATACAGGACCGCCAGACCTACACTCAAAAGGAACAGAATTGGAACCACGAGTGAATCCATTGCAAGAAGCAGTACCAGAAGGGAAAGTCCTGCTGCGATCACAACATAGATCGGCATCTCCTCCAGGGCAATGTTCTTGATATCTGTTACAACACCTGACATACCACTGATAAAGCACTGTTCATTTGCGATCTTACGCATGTCTGTAACTGCTTCCATCGCAGCATCAGAGGAAGTTGTATTGTCAAACAGTGCGATCATCATGGTCGCATCGCCATTAAAAAATGCATCTTTGAATTTATCAGGGATCATGCTTACCGGGATGCTTAAGTCAGCCACACTGTCATACCACAGAACATCCTTTACATGCTCTACATCCTGAAACTTTTCTTTTAATGCTGCTACGTCCTTGAGGTCCATATCTTCCACAACGACCATGGAAAACGCACCCATTCCGAACTCATCTACCATGATATCCTGGCCTTCTACAGTTTCCAGGGAATCCGGCAGATAACTAAGGATATCATAATTGACTCTTGTTGCCGCCATACCGATCACTGACGGTATCAGCAGAATCATACTGATCAGTACGATCAGCACTTTATGCTTCGCTATCCATTTACCGACCTTAATCATCATGTCCTCCTTGTTGACTATCTTTTTCATTTATGACTATCAGTCATTTTCTTTTCATCATTAAGAGTTATATACCAAAACTGACTGTTAGTCAATATACGATTATGCGAAAGTGTCCAAAAACCAACTTATTTTTTTCATTGTGTTGATTGGTCCGTAATTAATATTGACTTCTGGTCATTTTTGATTATAATAAAGCACAAAAGGTATGGTCAGAAGGAGGGATTTTATGGGAAAAGTAGAAGTAAAAAAGCAGAAAAAGAAAGATGCGCTGTTCAATACTGCATTCGAGCTTTTTACCACCAAAGGCACCAACCAGACGACCATCTCTGATATCGTAAACAAAGCAGGCGTCGCCAAGGGGACCTTTTATCTTTATTTTAAAGACAAATATGATATTCGAAATAAACTGGTATCACACAAGACCTCGGAGCTTTTTTACCAGGCTTACCGTGCCGTGATCGACCAGGAGATCACAGGCTTTAGGAATCAGCTTCACTTTATGATCGATTTTATTCTGGATGCCCTGGAAAGTGACTCTCCTCTTCTGATGTTTATTTCCCGCAATCTTTCCTGGGGTGTCTTTCAGGCAGCTCTGGATGACAAAGTTCCAGACGAAGATCTTGTATTTTATGATGCGTATCTCGGACTTCTTGAGAAGGATGAACATACGTATGAACATCCGGATATGATGTTGTTTTCGGTGATCGAGCTGGCAAGCTCCACCTGTTACAGCTGTATTCTTTATCAGCAGCCGGTTTCACTCAGTGAATATAGGCCGTATCTGCATCGGTCGATCGATGGGATACTGGATAGTTATACCCATGACGAACCACGGGGACGGAGTTAATAGCCCTGAAGTGCCATATAACTCCGTCCCCGTGATTCTGTCATCTTTTTTCAAGTTTTTTATCATTCTTTGCTTTTTCGATCAACTCTGCGATTCTGCTGTTCGTTTTCCCCACTGTTACTCCGGCATCAATGACTTTTTCACAGGAATCCACCAATTTCATGGCTTCTGCAAATGTCTCATCACTGATCTCCTCAAACGGCTTCTCTGTCACAGTCCGTACAGCGAGAAGGCGTGCCAGCTGATAGTCGATGTCATTGGTATAGAGAATCCCGGCTGCAAATGGGATATTTTTTCTCTGCAGTTCTCTGTAAATTGGGATTCCGGTTCCACCGCTGGAGATGACCAGGGTCTTTGGTTCTCCTTCTGGTCTTGGAAGTTCCAGGCTTCCGAAGACCGGGTCAAAATATCCATTGTCAATTCCATAAAGATCACGGATCGCTTCTTCCTTAAAGATCGTTTCCGGTTTTCCGTAATGTGCAATGCGGTCGCCTTTTACGCAGATGATCTTGTCGGCCACTTTTTCAGCCAGATCGATCTCATGGAGCGACATGATCACGGTGATTCCTTTTTTCTTTGCCATATTTCTGAGGATTGAAAGCAGTTCCAGTTTGTAACGCACATCCAGGAATGAAGTAGGTTCATCCAGAACGATGATCTCCGGTTCCTGACAGATTGCCCTTGCCAGGAGAACTCGCTGCCGCTGTCCGTCACTGATCGCGTTAAAATCACGGTCGCCAAGTTCCTGTGCATGGACTGCTTCCATCGCTTCATCAACCTTCTGCTCATCTTCCCTGCTCAGGATTCCAAGCTTGCCGGTATATGGATAACGTCCGGTAGCCACAATATCATGGCAGGTCATAAGTTCCGGTTTCATACGGTCCGTCAGGACTACCGCCATCTTGGTAGACAGGTCACGGAAAGACAGCTTAGAGAGATCTGCATCTGCGATCTTTACATTTCCGGAAATGATCTTGAGCTGGCGTGTGATACTTTTGAGGATCGTGGATTTGCCGGCACCATTCGGTCCGATCAGTGTCACGATCTCTCCTTTTTCGATTCCGATACAGATGTCATGGATCAGGGCTTTTCCGTTATAGCCGACTGCCAGATTATCCATATTTATATATTGCTCTGCCATATCACTGTTTTCCTTTCTGACGTTTCAGCATCATTGCGATGACAACCGGCGCGCCAAAGATTGAAGTTACGGTACTGATGTTCAGTTCCAGCGGTGCAAATGCTGTTCTTGCGATCAGGTCACTGAGCATACAGAAGACTGCTCCTCCCAGGAAGGTTCCCGGAATGACGACCAGTGGCCTGGAAGTATTCAGTGCCTGTTTTACCAGATGTGGAACTGCGATTCCCACGAAAGAGATCGGACCCGCAAAAGCAGTTACTGTAGCCGAAAGGATACTGGACAGAAGGATCAGTGTCACACGAAAGACCTTGATATCAACGCCCATGCTCTGTGCATAAGCTTCGCCCAGCTGATAGGCACCGATCGGTTTGGAGAGCATAAATGTCAGTGCGACTGCAACAGCTACGATCACTGCTGCAATATGTACATTACTCCAGCTCATACCGGAGAAACTTCCCTGGGACCAGCCATGAAGGTTTACGATATCGGAATCCTCTGCAAACGTAACCATAAAATCCGTGATCGCAGAGCAGATATAACCGATCATAGTTCCGGCGATCAGAAGTGTCGCCATATGTTTGATGCGTCTGGATACCAGAAGGATAAATCCTGTTGCTATCAGAGATCCGATAAAAGCGGCAATTACTAATGTATAGGAAGAAACTTTGTTGAATTTCTCCAGAAAATAGATCATTGCCAGTGCTACGACCATTTTGGCTCCGGAAGAAATACCCAACAGGTATGGTCCGGCGATAGGGTTTTCAAAAAAGGTCTGTAACAGAAATCCGGAAAGGGACAGTGCACCGCCCAGGATCGCCGCCATCAGAAGACGCGGCATTCGGATCTTCCAGATAATATTGTATTCTGTCTGTGCACCTTCCCGCAGGAAAATGATCTTCAGGATACGTGAGACCGGAATGTTTGTCGTTCCGGTATTGATGTTTAATATCAGAATTGCAAAAAGTGCCGCTGCAAGTACTGCAAATACTGCTGCGTAACGTGAACGCCGCCGGAAGTTTTCCATGTGGAAGGTTCCGGTGCCCTCACCTGTCTGTGCTTTCATCATGTTTTCTCCTGTATTTAATCAATTTTTGTCATAAAGGTCATCTGGCTCGCATCTCCGCCGGTGAGCATCAGATGAATGTCTGTGATCATATTTCCTACAATGTCGGTTGCCTGGTAGAGATATTTGCCGGCACACCATACATTGCCTTCTTTGACAGCCTTGAAGTCTGCAAAAAGTTCGCTCTTCTGCAGAAGGTCATCCACGCTGTTAATCGGATCATCAATCGTTCCATTGTATACCAGATAATCCGCATCGATCGCCTGTGTATAAAATTCTTCCATCGTCATCGGCACGGAAGAACGCTTTGTTTCTTCCTCAGAGTCCACCTGTGTCGGAACGTAACGACCGCCTGCGATCTCGATCATCTTCGGCACATAGTCGGATGGTTTTCTTACGACTACGGAGCCATCTGTATTAATATAGAAGAAAGCGACTGTTTTTTCTGTATTTTTGAAATCTTTCAGATCAGAGATGATCTTTGCCTGTTCGTCAAAGAATTCTTTCGCCTCATCTCTCTTATCAACCATTTCTGCATAAACTTTGATCCATTCGGTACGTCCAAGCGGATGGTTTTCGTAACTGGAACGGTCTGTGAATACAGGGATTCCCATCTGCTCGATCATCTCCTGTACCTTCGGGGTGTGAAGGATCATCGTTGATTCAATTGCCAGATTACATCCGGAATTTACGAGAAGTTCATAATCCGGCTCACTGTATTTGCCGGCAAAAACGATGTCGCCGTTTTCCATTGCCTGTTTTGCCGCATCAACATACCATCCAGATGCCTGGAGGGAAGAAAACTTGATGTCATCCAGTGCGTCCAGGGAAGAAAAAAGAGACATTGCAGATGTCGCTGCCAGGTAAATATTATCCAGCGGCTTCTGAAGCACCACGATATCCTCATCCAGTCCGTCAGGGGCACTCTTTCCTTCCGGTACCAGAAGGAACTGGCCGCTGTCCGGCACATCGATCAGAGTATAGTCATCGTTGTAATAGTATATATGGAAGCATTCTGCAAACTCATTCTGCATTTCTGACTGAAAAGTCAGGCCGGGGATCTCCGGTGCAGAGGAATCGTTATCTGCTGCTTTTGTGCTCACGGACAGGCTGAAAATCCCCATCATGAGAAGGCATGCTGCCATAAGCGGCAGCCACAGTTTTCCTGTACTTCTTTCTTTCATATTCTTATTTTATCCTCCGATTTTTATATACGGGCGATCCGAAGACCGCCCGCTCCCATGATTACTGTGTTACTGTTCTGTATCTGTATTTTCTGTTGTATCTGTACTTTCCGATGTGTCTGAGCTTTCTGAGTTATCTCCGCTATGTCCGCTTACAGCAGCTTCATAAAGTTTGGACGCTTCCTTCTCACATCCGAACAGAGCCCCATATACTTTGCTCCACTCATATTTTGCAAGGACATCCTTCTCATCTTTGGAACGATCCAGGATCATCGGGATCTTGAGGATTGCAAGTTTTTCTGCAAAAGCAGTCATTTCCGGATATTTCGCTGCGATCTGGTTTTCATCGCTCTGTGCATCATCCGTCTGTTCTGCATCAGCAGTATCTTCCGTACTGTCGTCCCCTGTATCCTCTGCTTTCGCTGTCAGGATATCGGACGGTACGATCGCCAGTTTGCATTTATTTTTTACAAGTTCTTTCAGGTCTGCTTTATCATAAGTGCCTGCTGAAATGATATCGCCTTTTCCAATGGATTCTTTGATTGCAGCGATCTTGCAGTCGTCTGCTGTCGCAGAAACCGCAGATACATTTTTGTCTGCACCGATCTTATCGATCATTTCCAGTGCCACGTCAGAAGCAACATATGTCTTGTCCATCGGAAGCTGGATCACAATAATGGATTTGTCGATTCCTGCCGGAATCTGATCGGCTTTGTCCTCAGGAACAAGAAGGTAGCGGATGACTTCCTGCTTATAAAGTTTTGCGTAATCCTGTTCTGTCGCTGCGTTCTCCTCTCCATCCGCACTGGAAGTCTTTGCTGTACTTTCTTCATTCGTGCCGTCTGTGGAAGTCTGTGCCGCGTTATTCTGTGTAAGATCCACACTGTCCTTGCCAAACTCATCATTCAGAGTGATCTCAAGCACGGTCATATCGTTGTTGTAATAATGGATCTTGAACATTTTGGAATGTTCCAGTTTCAGGGAGCTCATATATTCCAGACCTGTGATCTTTGGCGCCGCATCATCCTTGTATACGGTGCCAGCATCTGTCTCGGCTTCCTGACCGTCTGCAAGCTTTGTGGAATTTCCTGCTGCCTTTGCAGTCACACTGCTGCCACCGGAACTCTTACTGCCGGAACTGCTGTCCGGGATATCCATGCCGAAATACAGAGTATATTCAATCTCGTACGGCTTGGACATCGCTGTTGTACAGCCTACGACTTTATTGTTGGCATTCAGCTGGATCGGGATCTTGAAGGTACTGTATTTGTCCCCTTGATCTACCGGATCATACTGGTTTCCACTTGCTTTCACATAGATCCATTTGCCACTGTTGAATGTCACATACGCCCATGCCTGTCCATCTTCGACGCTGATCTTGTCGCAGGTAATATTAAGGCCATGCGTACCTGTTCCACCTGACCAGGAGAAAGAGAACTGATCAGAGCCATATTCCCCATCCTTTAAGCCACCGGCAGAAGAATCTACCTGGCTTGTCTTGCCATCTGTATTTGATTTGTAGTTATTTGTACTCGAGCTGCTTCCACCGGATCCACTGCTTCCGCCGGAACCAGTTGAACCGCCGCCAGAACTGCTTCCATTAGAACCACTTCCACCGGTGCTGCCTCCATTGGAACTGTTGCTGCCGCTGGAACTGCTTCCATTGGAGTTACTTCCATTGGAACTGTTATTTCCATTAGAGTTATTCCCTGAATTATTTCCGTTCGAATTATCATCTTTGGAACCATCTCCGCCAGTTCCGGAATTGCTGGTATCTACGTTGAATTTCAGCGTATGGTCATACCACATTTTATCCTTATCACCAGCCTCATAGTAACGATGAGAGCGCGCAGCCAGTTTCGTATCTTTGTTCAGACCTTCCAATGCAAATTCATAGGTATATTTACCCTCTGCATCAACTTTGTAGGAAATCAGCTTGCTGTCTGCCGCCTTCAAAGCCTCTTCTTTGGTTCCAAGAAACAGCCTGTCGTATCCTGTTCCACTCAATGTGATTTTTGCAGTAACCTTACCATTCTTGACCGTAATCTCACATGCATTGATCTTGAACATCGTAGCCGTACCAGATACATGTGTCACCGTGCCTGTATAGGTTCCATCCTTCGGAATATCACTGGATGGTGCAGAAGTCGGCTTCGGTGTGGCTGTCGGCTGTGGTGTGACTGTCGGAGTGGCATCCGGTGTGGCTGCACCGCTCTTTGTGATATGGATAACGTATTCAATATCATGCGGCTCTGTCATGGCGATCGTCGTTCCGGTGATCGTCATATCTGTATTTAAAGTCACCGGAATCTCAAAGTAAGAACCGCCTTCGTTACTTGCAGGCTGATATTCTTTGCCGTCCACAACCAGTTTCGTAAAACTGCTGCTGCTGAATTTGATCGTTGCATAGGTCTGACCGTCTTTTACAGTAATCCCTTCACAGGTGATCTTTGTTTTTCCTGTACCGCCGCTGAATGAGAAATCATCTGCTTTATACGTACCATCTGCCATGGAAACGGCATCTGCTTCTGTCTCAGCAATACTGTCTTCTGTCGTATTGTCTTTTTCCAGACTTTCAATACGATAGTCCTCGGCTGCTGTAGTCTGCTCTGCACCAGTCTCTTCCAGTGCTCCGATCTGCCAGAGAGAATCAGAATCGCTGTCTGAACTGTCTGAGCTCTTTGAAATCATTCCTTCGCCGGAATTATCTGCAGAAGTATTTTCTTCTGCTGTCGGTACTGTTTCAGAAGGTTCTGCTGTATCCGTTGTTTCCTGTACAGGTGTTTCTGATACTTCAGACGGAAGCATAAAATACAGTTCTTCCTCTGTATACCAGCTGTCATCCTCTGTATTTCCCGGGACATAAGCCGCTTTTTCACCAAGGTACTTCGGGTCGATATAAAACAGATAATGATATCTGCCCGCTTCATCCAGAGAGCCCTCAATTACCGGTGTGCGGTCTTCGTCTGTTCTGTTTCCGATATATACTCTGTTATAAGTTGTATTGGCAGAGACAATCTCGATCAGAATGGAATCATCCTCTGCATACGCTTTTTTGTCTGTTATCTGAAGGAATTCTTCTCCTGATGATACATCGTCTGTGTTCTGCTCTGTTTCGCCCGCATCAGTTTCTTCTGTTTCCTGAGCTGTATTTTCATCAGATTCTCCTGATGAGTCTTCACTGCTTTCCTGCGCCGATGCATTTTCTGCTGATGCCATGACCGATGCCTGTGGTGCAGCTGTTATACTCAATGCAAGGAATGCAGCGAGAAATTTTTTCGAATGCATATGCCTCTCTCCTCTTATAAAACGCATTTCTGTAAGTATCTCATATAGGATTTTTCCTCTTACACTGCAAAAATATAAAGCCTACTCTCCGATCCAGATGAGTAGACTTCAGTCGCACAAATAAAACATCCTTCTTTGCATAACCGGATGTTTCGTTTCTGTGAAATTCTGCTTTCTTCGGAAGCTTTTCACTGATTCTCCAGCAGGTTTCCTGACTTGCAGAGTATTCTAAGATCACGCCTTCTCACACAACTTCACATGCAATGGCTTCTGCAATCCTCTCTTACGCTTACAGTGACCGGATCGTTCAGGATTCGCACCTGATTCCCTATTATCTGTCAGTGACAGCACTGGAGTTCCTATATTCTGCTTTATTATAGCAATATATGCATCCTAGTGCAATAGTCTGAGCCTGATTTGTACTGCCAAAAATGTGCCAATATGCACAGAAAAAGCAGTGTTTTTTTCTTGTTAGCATTTGTTATTTTTAACAAGAAGTGATATGATTAATAACAGAATGTAATTCGCGGGACATTCCAGTTGCACAGGGCATCCTTCATGATGCCTCAATTTTATTCAATAATAAGGAGATTATGAAAATGAAACAAAGAAGTAAAATTCTGACAGCATTGTTTCTCAGTGCATCACTGGCAGTTACTCCGGCAGCTTCAGTCTCAGTTCTTGCGGAGGATCTGGATTTTGCAGCAGTCGAAGAAATTGACGTAGTACCCGAAGAAGAAATTTCTGATTCAGAAGAAGTTTCCACTTCCACAGAGGATTCTGTTTTAGCGGCCGACATTACGACAGAGGATTCTGACCTGACAACTGATGAATTTACAGCAGATACATCTACCTTCAGTACGGATGAAGCAGATGTATTTACATCTGGTGAGACATCTGAACAGGATGTCTCAGAAGCCAGAACTCATTCTATCAAAGTTTCTGTTATCAACAGTTCAGGGGTTGCTTCCGGCATGTACGCTATGGACAGTGCTGTTGTCACCAGACAGGACGATGGCACTTATCTGGTAAGAATGCACCAGACAAGCGTAAACAGAAACTACATGGCTCTCACAGATGATAAAAACAAAGCAACCAATCATGAGGTTGACTGGTATGTTGCTGGTGGAGACGACGGCTACTGGTATACCATTCCTGTTGCCAGTCTGACAGATCCCCTCTATGCAAGTTTCAGCTATACCAAAAATGTAAATGCAGGCAAAGCCTGGGGAAATGTTCAGACAATCACCTTTGATGTCAGTTCCATGGCAGAAACCGAAGAAAGAGATGCAGTTGCATCCGATATCAACAAACTTCCGGCTACAAACGGTCCTGCTGATTACACATCTGTAGATGCAGCTCTGGCCACTGTTCCGGAAGACCTCTCCATCTACACTGATGAAACAGCTGATGCTGTAAGAGCTGCCGTTGCAGCAGTTAAAAGAGATTATACTATGGCACAGCAGGCTGATGTTGACAAGATGGCACAGGCCATCACCGATGCGGTCAATGCTCTGGTCAAAAAAGCTGTAGAAGAAGCCAAGACTCATTCCATCAAAGTTTCTGTTACCAACAGTGAAGGTGTTGCTTCCGGCATGTATGCCATGGATGATGCTATCGTTACCAAGCAGGACGACGGCACTTATCTCGTAAAAATGCATCAGGCAAGCGAGAACAGAAACTACATGGCTCTCGTAAATGGTACAACGGCAGACGACATAGCTGCTGCTACTCAGCACAAGATTGACTGGTATGTTGCGGATTCTTCCTACTATTATACCATTCCTGTTGCAAGCCTCAGTGATACTGTTTATGCAAGCTTCAGTAAGACCACAAACGTCAACAAAGGCTCAAAATGGAGCAATGTCCAGACCATCACTTTTGACACCACCTCCATGGCAGATACTGACAAGAACGATGTTGATGCTTCCGGCATGAACAAACAGGCTGCCCTGGATTATTCTTCTGTAGATGCTGCTCTGGCAACTGTTCCTGAAGACCTCTCCATCTATACAGACGAAACAGCCAATGCTGTTACTTCTGCCGTGAAAGCACTTAGCGGTACATACAAAGCTGCAACACAGGATGACGTTGACAAACTGGCCACCGCTATCACCGATGCGGTCAACGCTCTGGTTGAAAGAGGACTTCTCACTGTTACAAACGAAACATTAATGTTTAACGTTGAAAAAGCTATTCTCAGAGACGGCAATCTCATCCTTACCCTTCACGGAACAGGTTATCATTATCTGTACAAAGGTACTTATGAAGAAGCTGTTGCAAATGGTGATAACAGAGACAACTGGATCGCCGGTGAAGAAGTTAACGGTAAATGGCAATTTACTGTCCCTGTAGCAGAAGGCGAGACATACCTTCCGATCGTAGCTATCTCCAACAGCTACCTTACCAAATATGAAGAAGGCAAGAACTCTCTGGAAAGAGCTTTCTATCCTCGCCAGGCTGTGATCGATCAAGACGCTGCTACTTTAGTTACCGGTGATTACGATCATACAAAAGATCTGACCGTTGACAACAGCGTTAAGATGTTCAACGTTGCCGCTGCTTCTCTTGAAACCATCGGCGGACCAAATTCTAACAATTATAAGGAAATCCTTCACCTGACCATGGGCAGCGACAGCTTTGACAAAGTATTTATCGGTTTTGCCAAAGATGCAGCAAAAGCTGAAACAACGGCTGACATCACAGACCGCAAAGTTTCTTTCGATATGAAGGCAAACGCTATGGGTGGAGCAGCTACTACAGATTATCTTGACAAAGAAGTAATCTTCTCTTTCCATTCTGTAAAAAATGGTACCTGGTATGAGCGTGTCTTCAATGTAAGCAAGACAAATGGCACACTTACCATTACACCGGTTGCTGCTGCTGATTACACCGCTGTAGATGCGGCTCTGGCTGCTGTTCCAAAGGATCTCTCCATCTACACTGACGAAACGGTTGCTGCTGTAAGAGCTGCTGTAGACGCAGTTAACAAAAACTGTACCGTATACCAGCAGGCCGATGTTGACAAGATGGCTTCTGATATTACAGCAGCTGTAAAAGCACTGGTTAAGAAACCTGTAGCCGCTGCCAAAGTTACGCTGAATGCTACAAGCAAAAAAATCACTACCGGTAAGTCCTTTACATTAAAGGCCACTGTTGCACCTTCCAATACAACAGACAAAGTTGTATGGAAATCCAGCAATACCAAAGTTGCAACTGTATCCGCTAACGGTACTGTAAAAGCAGTGAAAGCAGGTACTGCTGTGATCACCGCTACGGCAGGAAAAGTAAAAGCAACATGCAAAGTTACTGTTGCCAACCCAGTTTACAAAGTAACCAGCATCAAACTTGCAGCTGCTCCTTCCCGCTACATCACAGCAGGCAAAAGAGTACAGCTCAGAGCTACAATCACTCCTTCCAATGCAACAAACAAAGCAGTAACCTGGAAATCCAGCAATACCAGAATCGCAACTGTCAGCTCTACCGGTATTGTAACCTTCAACAAAAATGCAGGCGGCAAAAAAGTCACCATCACAGCTACTGCAAAAGATGGCAGCAAGAAATATGCAAGAATCACCCTTGCCTGCATGAAAGGTTCTGTAAAGAGCATCAGGCTTTCCGGAAAAACTACCGTTACCAACGGTCAGTCCACAAAAGTAACCGCAGCCGTTACTTCTCAGGGCGGAAGCGCAAACAGATCACTTGCATGGTCTTCCAGCAATACAAAACTTGCTATCGTTGACAAATACGGTAAAGTCAAAACCATCAAAGGCAAAAAAGGTACAGTTACCATCACTGCCAAAGCAACAGACGGATCTGGAAAGAAAGCAACATTCAAGATCCGCATCAAATAATATCCCTCAGTTTCACTGATCGATATTACTACATAAAAAAATATCCTGGCGGGTTCAGTTATGACACTGGATCCGTACAGGATATTTTTATTGTACTGCATATTTGGTTATCGTTTTGTCCAAAGACAATTTTATTTCTCTGACGCTTCTTTTGTATCGTCTGTTGAAGTGTCCTTCGTCTCTTCTGTTGCTGCTGTCTCATCAGATTCTTTCTGAGGATTGGTGACTTTTACCTTATGGTCGTACCATTTGTTTTTCTTTCCGATCAGGGCAAGGTCAAATTCTTCGTCAATAGCTTCAACCGGAATATCAAAACCATAAACTTCTTCTGACATTCCATCGCTGTATGTAACAGTATCTGTTGTCGGCTGGAGAAGTTCTGCACCATCTTTCTGTGCATCCTCTGCTGTTCCCACAAACAGATTTACGATATTTTTGGAAGCCAGACTTACATGAAGTGTCATCTTACCGTCTTTGACTGTCAGGACTCCCTTGCCATCGTTTGCTTCGTTTACATGGAACATTCCGCTGTCTGTGTCAAACTCAGCACTGTAGGTGCCATCTTCCAGAACTGCATCCTTTGCATCGTCCTTCTTATCGGTTGTATCAGCCTTGGCATCATCCTTCTTGGCATCTGCTGTTGCTGTAGAAACTGACTTGACTTCTGTTTCTGCCAGAACCGGCGTAAAGCTTCCAAGCATAAGTGCTCCGCTTAATACGCATGCCATCATTGCCACTGAACGTTTCATAATATTTTCCTCCTGCTTTTACAGGAAATGCCCGGAAAGACCTAGATCCTCCCGGGCAGCCCCGTTATCTTACATAAAAACTGTTTCTTTATTATTCTGCTGCTTCTTCTGTAGTATCAGCTGCATCGTCTGTTGTTTCCTCTGCTGCTGCATCATCAGAAGCTTCTTCTGTGTCATCTGTTACTTCTGCTGCATCATCAGCTGTTCCCAGAGAATCGATAGCATCTTTTGTATGTGCTACATACAGATCCTCAACTGCTGCGACTCTCCCAAGACCTTCGATCTGGCAGTCAACACTGTCAAATGCTCCGGATGCCTCGAACTGGCTCTTCCAGGAATCTTCATCATCACCAGCCATATCGTTGTTTGCATGGTCACCAGCTACAACCATAAGCGGACGAAGAACAACTTTCTTGAAGCCTGCATCTTTAACCTTAGCGATAACTTCTTCGCATGCGGTGTCTTCCGGCTCACCTTCAACAGTTCCGATGAAAGCGTTTGTGAATCCAAGGTCTCCCATCTGTGTCTGCATCTGATCGTATGTTACGTTTGCTGTATGAGAAGTACCATGTCCCATGAATACAAATGCTGTTCCGTCTTCTGCGGCTGCTTCCATGCTGTCATATCCTGCTACCTTGCAAGCTTCATCTGTGATAGCCTGTGCAACTGCTTTCTTGTCGTCGTTGATCACAGTAGCGTCATCACCAACTTCACCAAGCATTGGCTCTGCGATTGCTACAGATTCGAATTTGTCTTTGTAGTTGTCGATTACTTCTACCATCTCATCGTACTCAGCACCATGCATCAGATGTGTAGGCTGAACAACAAGGTTCTTAACTCCGTTTGCTACTGCACGGTCAAGAGCCTGATCCATGTTGTCGATTGCTTCATCATCTCTTGCCTCTACATGGTTGATGATGATCTGTGCTGTGAAAGCACGTCTTACGGACCAGTCCGGATAAGCTGCTGCCAGAGCATCTTCGATTCCTTTGATATCCTGTGCACGGCTGTCGTTGAAGGAAGTACCAAAGCTTACAACAAGAAGTTCGTTCTCACCGATCTCATCCTGGTTACGCGGATCATCCTTGGAAGCATCGCCTGTGTCACGTCCGAAATATTCCGGGCTTGCTTCTTCGCCTTCTACCAGTTCTTTCTGTGCGTCTGTCAGAGCATCCCATGCTTCTTTGGCTGCCTTGCAGTCCTCATCTGTTGTGTCATTTCTTTCCTGAACGTAGATCTTGTCGATCAGTGCTGCAACGTTGTCTGCTGCTGCCTGGTCATCATCAGATGCCTCTGCTGTATCGTCTGCAGCTTCTGCGTCATCTGCTGCTGCCTCTGTTGCAGTGTCCTCTGTCTTGTCGCTCAGTAGTGCAACGTCATCTGCTGCTTCTGCGTCATCTGCGTCATCTGCTGCTTCTGCATCATCTGCATCATCTGCTGCTGCCTCTGTTGCAGTGTCCTCTGCTGTGTTGTCAGAAGCCATAACTCCTGCTGTACCCATCATAGATACAGTTGTGATCGCTAACAGTATTGCAAGTGCTTTTACAGTTTTGTTTTTCATGTTTTTGTCCTCCTTTGACATTACAGTACGAAAACTGAACAGAATCCTGCACACAAAAAAAGCCCTCAAAAAAGGGGTAAGTGGTCTATCAAAAAACGGTACGACCAATTACTCGTGATCTGGAATCCTATATTCCCGTACCAGACAACAGGCAGGTTTCCTGACTTGCCGCTCAACATATGGTTCTATCTTCCCAGTTTCCCAGTGATCATGCTTAATGCATACAGAACCGTACTCCGTGCTTACAGTGACGAGATCGTACAGGTTTCTCACCTGTTTCCCTTTTAACCTCATGAACAATGCCCTCGGCACCTGTTATCTTCTTTATTCAATTTTCTATACAGTATCATATTTTTTGACAAATTACAATACATTTGGGCTATTTTTAACAAAATATATCGGTCAGCCTGCTCATCTGTGCTGTTTTTGCTGCCGGATCTTCCGCTGCAAAGATCCCCGAGATCACGGCTGCACCGTTGACTCCGCTGCCCTCAAGCTGTGAGACATTTTCGCTGTTGATCCCGCCGATCGCCACGACCGGAATACTGACAGAGGCTGCGATCTTCTTCAGTTCTTCCATGGAAAGATATTTGGCATCTTTCTTTGTCGTGCTGCCAAAAACCGCCCCTGTTCCGATGTAATCTGCTCCGGCTTTTTCGGCTGCGATCGCCTGTTCAACAGTCTTGGCTGTCATCCCGAGGATTTTGTCCGGTCCTATCATGGCACGGATGTCTCTTTCCTTAATGTCTGACTGACCGACATGTACACCGTCCGCGTCCATTTCCAGCGCGATTTCCACACTGTCATTCACCACAAAGGGGATATTGTATCTGTGGCAGAGTTTCTGAAGTTCTATGGCTTCTTTTCTTGTCTCCTCTGCACCCAGTTCTTTTTCTCGGAGCTGAAGGAAGGTTGCCCCGTTCTGGATCACCTTTTCGCAGACAGAAAGAAGTGTCTCGTCTTCTTTCAGCCAGCCTCGATCCGTAATGACATAAAGTTTCAGCGCTTTTGCTATCTGTTCTCTTGTAAATTTCATCTTTCTTATCCTTTCTTCCGAATTCCATCCAATACCCTGCAAAGCGGCAGCAGATACAGGAAAAACGCGAATAAAATACTGCTTTGCGGTGCACCGACTGCTATAAGCGGAACCGCCCCCGCGATCGACCATGGGATCATTGGTGCGAGGATCACGACACTGTCCTCCAGGTCATTCGCAAACCGTTCTTTGTCTCGTTCTGTTCTGGCGCAGAGCTGCTGTGTCAGCATGATCGCAAGTGTCTGGTTGCAGGCGATCGCGCTGGCTGCTGCTGATGTGAGCAGGATCGCAAGAAACGGAAATGTTTTCTGTGCCAGAGACTCTACTGTTGTCTGGATCCCGTCGAGGATCCCTGTCTTCTCAAAAATCCCTGAATAGGATGAGGAAAGACACACGATCGCACCGACTCTCAGCATGGAAACGATCCCTCCTCCATCCAGCATGGAAGCGATCTCTGCATTTTCGCTGTGAAAGCCAAAGATAAGGATGTGCGGGAGTTCCATAAGCGGCATCCCCTGTATCCAAACGCATAAGACAAGTGCCACGGCAATGCTTGCAAGCATGGAGATTTTGACTCCGAGCTGCGCCACGGACAGGGTCAGAATCACCAGTGCCGGCAGAAGTATCCACCAGACGATCCGAAATTCCCGATGAAAAACTCCGGTAAGATCCGGCAGTTCCTGTGTATGGGAAGTCCTCATTCCGACCATTGTATACAAGATGCAGACCAGTACAAAGGGAATCAGCGCACTGCGGACCATATTTCGGATGTTTCTATAAATGCTGGTCTCTGTCAGTTCTGACACAAGAAGGGCGCTGGTCGAGACCGGTGAACAGCGGTCACCAAAAAAGATTCCCGAAAGGATCGCACCACCGCAGAGCCACGGAGATACCGAAAGGACAGATCCCATCGTCGCACAGACAACGCCTACTGTTGCCGCCGTCCCGAACGAAGTTCCGGTCAGCACCGAAACCAGCGAGTTCAAAAGAAATACCATCAGAAGAAAAACCGATGGTTTTATAAAATGGATCGTATAGCAGATGATCGCCGGGATCGTTCCTGCCTGTCTCCAGAGTGCGGTCAGCATTCCGATCAGCATAAAGGTGATCAGGATGTTTCTGACTTTCCAGATTCCCTCGCCCGCCATATGCAGGATCTCTTTTACTGAAAAGCCTTTTTTCTTTGCATAATAGCCAAAGATCACGAAGCCTGCCAGTAATGCATATATAATAGAAACATTACATACAATACACAGAATAAGGATGCCGCAAAACAGCCCTAATACTGCAAATTCCATGGCAGCCTCCTACATCTCAAAGGCTTTGCGGATGCTGTCGTAATGGAGGAATTTACCTTCTGCTGCAAATGCCTGGATCTGTTCCAGAGTTGCAAACATATGTCCGTCTGTCTCCTCTGTCTGCAGTGTCAGGTCTTTCTCGTCAATGTCCATGACGAAACGGTAAACGTCTACAAAATAGTTGTCGCCCTCGCCCGGATTTTCTCTCTTATAAGTAAAAAGATAACCGCCTTCTGCGTTTCTCGCATCCAGACCAGTCTCTTCTTTTACTTCACGGAGCACTGCCTCATAGGAGTCCTCTCCTGCCTGTGCCGCGCCGCCGGAAACTTCCCACCAGCCCGGAGCCCAGGCTTTTGTCATAACTCGTTTAGTGATCAGGAATGTGCCGTCCGGTCTTGCAACAACGCCAAGCACGGTCAGATGATACTCCCCGTCTTTCAGACACCAGTCGTTTCTTTTCATTGTGCGGCCTGTCGGCTGTTTATTTTCATCGTAGATATCCCAGTATTCCATTTATCTTTCTCTCCCTGTCTGTCTTTTTTGTCCCTGCTTCTACTGGCGGGGATTTTTTTCGGTTTTATTTTACCAGAGTAAAGTGTAAATGACAAGGAATTCAGATTTATAGCCTGGAAAAACATGGTTCAAAATCTGGCAGTTCTTCCTTTTTAATGCTCAGGCAGTTTATCGGCATCGGATTTAACCGGTTATTCATTTTCCGGGGCAAAACTCTATTATGAAGACATTTTGCCTTGGAATAACTTGTGAGATGCTATGTTTTATTAAGGAAAAATGGCGCCAGTTATAAGCCCAGCACCATTTCTCACTACATTCTAAGCCTGGTGTCAATGTGCCAGACACTTTTTATTTCATTCAACTTTTACACGAGGCTTTACATGGATTGTCGAAACTTGGGTTAAATGCGTAGAAATTCTTGGCATCCAGTTCTTCCTGAATGCTTCGGAGAGCTTCCCCAAACCGCTGGAAATGAACGATCTCCCTTGCACGCAGGAATTTAATCGGGTCGGCAATCTCCGGAATGTCACGTACTACGCGGAGAATGTTATCGTAAGTCGAGCGGGCTTTCTGTTCGGCAGCAAGGTTTTCGAACAGATCTGTGATCGGATCACCTTTACTCTGGAATTCGCACGCATTAAACGGAACACCGCCCGCCGCCTGCGGCCAGACACCAACTGTATGGTCAATATAGTACGGCCCGAAACCGCTCTTTTCAATCTCTTCCATTGAGAGGTCGCGTGTGAGCTGATGAACGATGGTAGAGACCATTTCGAGGTGTGCGAGTTCCTCCGTACCGATGTCATTTAAGACGGCGGCAGCCATACGGTTCGGCATCGTAAATCGCTGGGAAAGATAACGGAGAGATGCGCTGACCTCCCCGTCGGGACCGCCATATTGGCTTAGGATATACTGTGCGATCTTTGCATTCGGAGTCTTGATATTTACCGGATACTGCAATCTTTTTTCATAATTCCACATAGACTATCTGCACCCTCCTTCCTGCTCCCATGGGAATGGCTGTTCCATCCATTTCCAGGTGCTGCCGTCTGTCTCCAGTGCATCATCGACAGTGAGAGGTCCATAGCACTGGGCGTATTCTTTCATCAGTTTCCTGCGCTCGGCGGCGCATTCCTGATAAAATGCAAGTGCTTCCTGACAGCATGGATGCGTGTCGAGATAGAGAAGAATGTCGTTGACAGCAAAACTGACCTCATTGATCCGCTGAAGGAGTTTTTCTTTTGGGGTGCACTGATTCGGACACATCATCGTCTGCCACCTCGCTTTCCGCAAAATGGTTTGCACAGATCAGGGAAAACTGTTCCAACATTTAAAGCATAACCAAGATCATAAGTCGTCGAAAATTTCTGACAGGGTACATATGCCATCGCGATCTGCATTTCATCAATATGCGTATACATCTCAGGATCTCTGGACGATGCAGAAGGCATGCGGCAGGATGGGCATGGTGCGGACGGTGTTCTCGAGTTTCGCGGTGATGGACGGCAGGAACATGGCTGGTTTCCCATCATTTCACGTGCCATACCGCAGGTTGCATTATATGGGCGGCCACAGGGCCGGGATGTCTGATAGATTTCCATAAACAAGACCTTTCAGAAGAGCTCTTTATATTTTATGTTCTGGCAACAGAAAAGTGCATCCTTTCAGTCCTTAACTCAAAACAGGGCATTTCCCATTCTGATATGAGGAAATGCCCTGTTGTAATTACCTTTACTCTTCAATAATATATGCATTTACGATCTCACCATAATATGCCACATGGGTATCTCTGTTGGAGCCGGTAAATGTGCTGTCTACATTCTGTGGATAGAATTTTCCCTGGTCTTCTTTGGTCATTGCGCTGATGTCCTGGGTCTGTTTGTAGACTACTCTGCATTCCAGAGTCAGCGGAAGTTCCTTGATTCCAGGTACGGAAATGGTTTCCGGTTCTTCGTAAGTAAGACCGAGTTCTTTGGCTTTGTCCACATCTCTTCCTGATTTGGAGCCGCAGAATGTAAGGATTTTCTTTGCGCTGTCGTCTACCGGGATGTTAACGGTGAATTCGCCGTTTTTCTCGATGAGGCTTCTGGTGAAGCGGCTTTCTCTGATGAAGGTTACGAATACAGGTTTCGCCCATTCGATACCAACCATTCCCCAGGAAATTGTCATGGAGTTTACTCTGTCATCTGCCTTGCCTGTTACCAGGACACCAGATTTCACTCCTTTGAGGATTTCTCCCATATGTTCATATACGTCTATTTTTTTCTTCATAATATGAATTCCTCCTGATCTGTCTTTGTTTTCTGCTATTAATCATAAAATAATGACCGCTTTTTGGCAAGCTTTTTGTTCTCTGTTGTTGTATAATAGAAATAATTATTCATACATAAGGAGATTTTATCATGTCATCTGCCAAAAGCAAAAACCTCACGGGATCTTATTCCTGTATCCAGGCTCTGTACTGGATGTATTTCGCTGCGATCATGAGTTTTTCCGGATTTTTCCTTTTGGGAGGGGGATTTTCCAATACTCAGATCGGCATCATCGCCGCTGTTGCCGGCATTATGTCTGCACTTTTGCAGCCTGTGCTCGCGGGTTACGCAGACCGCCCGGACAGCCCATCCCTCAAAAAGATCATCCAGATTCTCTATGTCATCCAGCTGCTTCTCGGAATCGGGCTGTTTTTTTCCAGAACGCTTATCCTGACCGGACTTCTCTACGGGATCAGCATCGCACTGCTGCAGCTTATGACTCCTTTCATCAACGCGCTCGGTATGGAGAGCATCAACCAGGGTCAGAAGCTGAACTTCGGACTTGCGCGTGGAATGGGCTCTGTCGCCTATGCAGTCATCTGCTATGTGCTCGGGATCATCACCGTCAAAGCCGGCGTGCTTTCCATCCCAGCTTCCGTGACGATCATCACCGTCCTGTCACTTGGCTGCCTGATCATCTTTCCTTTCGTCAAGACACAGAAATCTGCCCAGACATCATCCGACAGCAAAAGCCTGGCAAACCCTCTTCTGTTTTTCCGGAAATACAGACGTTTTTCACTGGTACTGATTGGCTGTATTTTTATCTACCTCAGTCATGTGCTCCTGAATAACTTCAATTTCCAGATCGCACAGGGTAAAGGCGGAGGAAGTGCAGAAATGGGTACTGCATCCGCGATCGCGGCAATGTGCGAACTTCCT
The DNA here is from genome assembly GCF_000436615.1 of Blautia sp. CAG:237. Classification (NCBI taxonomy): domain Bacteria; kingdom Bacillati; phylum Bacillota; class Clostridia; order Lachnospirales; family Lachnospiraceae; genus Blautia; species Blautia sp. CAG:237. Next base: position 15,305 of record NZ_FR886745.1, on the reverse strand, counting down.
ACGCTGTTTCTCTTTGGATATATCATCAAAAAGATCCGCTGTGACCTCCTGGTCCGTTTCGCGGGGATCTTCTTTGTGCTGAAGGCGCTGGGGACTTTCCTTGCTCCCGGAATTTCCATGTATTATGGAGTTCAGGTTTTCCAGATGCTCGGCTGGGGACTTCTGACTGCGGCTTCTGTCTACTACGTAAACGCCATCATGGAACCGGAAGATGCCATCAAAGGACAGGCGTATTTCACGATGACCTATACACTTGGAAGCGTGATCGGTTCCTTCCTCGGAGGTGCGCTTATTGACTTCGCGAGAGTCAGTTCCATGCTTCTGTTCGCAACAGTCTCTGCACTCTTCGGTGCCGTGATCGTATTTATCTTTGCAGAACGTACACCTCTTAACAAATAAACGCTTCATTACCATATATGAAACAGCCGGAACATATCATCCGATACGCTCCGGCTGTATTTGTTTTATTTTTTATGCTACGTATTTACGCAGTTTTCGGGAAAGCACATAGGCAAGTGCGATCTTGATAAGATCCGGGATGATGAACGGAAATACACACCATCCAAGGGCTGTTACAAGTCCTACCGGTCCGTTTGCTTTGCCATAGACTACCATGAACCAGGCGGTTCCGAATGCATAGCATACGACCAGTGCTACGACCATGGACACGATCTGCATAATGGATTTCTTACCAGGAAGTTTCTCCATCGCCCACATCACAAGTGCGGAAAATAAAAATCCGATGATATATCCGCCTGTAGGTCCCGCCAGGACTCCGATCCCACCGGAAAAGTTTGCGAATACCGGGATTCCTACTGCACCGAGCAGGATAAATACCAGAACAGATAAAGTTCCTCTCTTGCCTCCCAGAACACCTGCTGCGATAAAAACACCAAATGTCTGTAATGTAAACGGTACTGCTGCCGGAATGGAAATCCAGGAACAGATTGCCATGATCACTGCAAACACTGCAATGTAAACAATATCATATGTTTTGCTTCTTTGAACTGCCACCGTACTCATCTTGTCCTCCTCGTGATAAACGTTACTGTTCACAGTAACTGATAAACAACTGTTTTCACAGCTTCTGTAATTTCTGTGCATTACTTTACCACAGGAAAGTTCAGATTGTCAACCTATTATTTATTTCCAGTTTACGTTTTCTCATAAACAGCTATTTGCGTGGATGTACGTAAACCTCCAGCTGGTTGTATGGGATCGCGATTCCGTTTGCGTCAAATTCTTCCTTGATCCGCTGGTTCAGTCTCCACTTCGTTGCCCAGTACGCTTCTGTCGGTACCCAGACACGAAGTCCCATGATGACCGCACTCTCTCCCAGTTCATCTACAAAAACCACCATCTCTGCATTGTCGCTCTTGGTGTCCGGGTCTGCCTTCAGGATATCCTCAAGAATTTTTTTTGCTTTGCGGATGTCGGCTTCGTAGGAGATTCCTACTTTGATCTCAAGCTTACGGTTTTCTTTTGCTGTCACATTGATGATCGTGCTGTTTGACAGAGTTCCGTTCGGTACTACGATCTTCTTGTTGTCAATACTCAAAAGTGTGGTATAACAGATCTCGATTTTGGAAACAGTACCTTCACAGCCATTTGCCTGGCCCTGAATGATATAATCCCCCACAACAAAAGGCTTGAACATCAGAAGCAGTACACCACCTGCCAGGTTCGCAAGACCGCCCTGCAGTGCAAGACCTACCGTAACACCGGCAGTTCCGAGAAGTGCTGCAACAGAAGATTCCTTGACTCCCAGGCTGATCGCAATATTAAAGATCAACAGTGTATACAAAATAGCCTTGCCCGCCGATGAGATAAACTGGACAACTCCAGCATCCACATTGGCACGCTCCATAGAACGCCTCATAATGCTCACGATCCAGCATATGATCTTGCGGCCTACAAAAAATACAATGATCGACAGAACTACCTTGATACAGAATCCGGTAAATGCAGGCAGCTGCTCTGCCAGATATTCCTTGAAATTCAGAAAGTCCCTGATGCTCTGCTTCACGGAAGTTCCGTCAATCCCCATATTCTGGAGACTCTGATCGACTTTATCCGCGGTTTCACTCAGTGTATCCATTGTCCGTCACTTCCTCTCTTTTTTCCATACTATAACATTTTTCTCATTAACTTCTGTAAGCTGCTGTTCACAGCGGCTTCTGCAGCCAGTATACCATGAAATTTACATTTTCTCTATTTAAAAACCTTATGTAGAGTGATATAATAGATTGGCTTATAATAATTATTTTTTATTACTGGAGGAAATCATGCATATCATAATTGTCGGGTGCGGCAAAGTTGGACGCACTCTTGCAGAACAGCTTCAGGAAGAAGAAACTGACCTGACTCTGATCGATATGGATGCCGATGTTATCAACGATCTCACAGAAGATATCGACGCTATGGGAATTGTTGGAAACGGCGCAAGTATCAATACTCTTATGGAGGCCGGTGTTCAGACTGCCGATATCCTGATCGCTGTCACCGCTTCTGATGAACTGAACCTTCTCTGCTGCCTTATCGCACAGAAGACCGGTCATTGTCAGACGATCGCGCGTGTAAGAAATCCGATCTACAGCAAGGAGATCGGGTTCATCAAGGAACGTCTGGGACTTTCCATGATCATGAATCCTGAACTGGCTGCTGCACGGGAAATCTCCCGTCTGCTCCGTTTTCCGGCCGCGATCAAGATCGATCCTTTTTCCAAAGGCCGTGTAGAACTTCTCAAATTCAAGGTCCTGCCTGAATTTGGACTGGATGGCATGTCTGTTTCTCAGATCACAGACAAATACCGCTGCGACATTCTTTTTGCCGCGATCGAGAGCAAAGATACCCTGACGATCCCAGGTGGTGATCATCTTGTTCATAATGGAGATTTTGTTTCCATTATCGCTGCCCCTAAGAATACCGCTACTTTCTTCAAGAAGATCGGTCTCAAGACCCATCAGGTCAGAAATACACTGATCATCGGAGGAGGTACTATTTCTTATTACCTTGCCAAAACTTTGTCCGATCTCAAGATCAATGTCAAGATCATCGAGAAGGATAAGGAACGCTGCGAGGAATTAAGTGACATGCTCCCGGAGGCAACGATCATCTGCGGAGACGGAACTGAGCGTTCTCTTCTTATGGAGGAGGGGCTTGCAACTGTCGAATCATTTGTAACCCTCACCAATATGGACGAGGAAAACATCTTCCTGTCACTTTCTGCCAAGAAACTTACCAACGCCAAGCTGGTTGCCAAGGTCAACCGCCTGCCGTACAAGGATGTTATTGACGACCTGGATCTCGGAAGTGTGATCTATCCGAAATATATCACTTCGGATTCCATTCTCCGTTATGTCCGCGCCATGCAGAATACGATCGGAAGTAATGTAGAGACTCTGTATCACGTCCTGGACAACCAGGCAGAGGCTCTGGAGTTCATCATCCGTGACAACTCTCCTGTTGTCGGTATTCCGCTTGCCGAGCTGAACCTCAAGAGCAATCTTCTGGTCTGCTGTCTTACCCGCAAGGGTACTGTCCGTATTCCACGAGGCCAGGATACGCTTCAGATCGGGGATAATGTTGTCATCGTAACCACCAGCAAGGGACTTCGCGACATCCGCGATATTCTTGCATAGAACGGGGTGGTATTATGAATTTTCGTATTATCGCCTATATTGTAGGCTGGGTATGTAATTTTCAGGCGGCCTTTATGATGCTGCCTCTTCTTACGGCAGGAATCTATCGTGAAAAGGATTTTTCAGCCTTTTTGCTTGTCATGCTGGTGTGCCTTGTCGTTGGCGTTCCGCTTACCCGCAAGAAACCCAAAAACAAGGTCTTTTATATCAAGGATGGCTGCGTTGCCGTTGCACTGAGCTGGCTTGCCTTATGTATTTTTGGTTCGATCCCGTTTGTTGTCAGCGGATGTATCCCACATCCGATCGATGCACTGTTTGAGACTGTTTCCGGATTTACAACGACCGGTTCCAGTATCCTTTCAGATGTGGAAGTCCTCCCTCATTGTATTTTGATCTGGAGAAGTTTCACTCATTGGATCGGCGGTATGGGCGTCCTCGTGTTCCTGCTTTCTCTTCTTCCGCTTGCCGGAGGTTATCATATGAACCTTATGAAAGCAGAGAGCCCGGGGCCTTCCGTCAGCAAACTTGTCCCGAAGGTACAGTCCACTGCAAAGATCCTTTATACGATCTACTTTGGAATGACACTGATCCAACTGGCTCTGCTTCTGATTGGCAGGGTTCCGCTTTTTGATTCTCTGTGCATTACCTTTGGTACTGCCGGAACCGGTGGATTCGGTATTGTCAATGACAGTCTTGGAAGCTACAGCACTTACTGCCAGGTTGTTACTACGATCTTTATGATCCTGTTTGGTGTCAACTTCTCCGCATACTATCTGATCCTGACCAAGAAATTCCGCCAGGCATTCAAATATGAGGAGGTTCGTTATTACTTCGGGATCATCGCTGTAGCGATCGTGATCATCGCCCTGAATACAGCCCACCTGTTCCGCAACCTCCTGACTGCATTCCAGCAGGCTGCATTCCAGGTAGGTTCCATTATCACAACGACCGGTTTTTCGAGCACCGACTTCAACCAATGGCCTGCTCTGTCCAAGACGGTTCTGGTCCTTCTGATGTTTGTCGGAGCCTGTGCCGGAAGTACAGGCGGTGGAATCAAGGTTTCCCGTATTCTGATCCTGTGTAAAGCTGCCAAGAAAGAATTCCAGCTTTACCTTCATCCGAATGCAGTCAAGAAGATCAAGATGGATGACAAGGTCATCACCCATGATATCCTGAGATCCACCAATATTTATATCAGTCTGTATCTTATGATCTTCGCCGCATCTGTTCTGCTGATCGCGATCGATAATTTTGATCTGATCACAAACTTCATGGCGGTAACAGCTACACTCAACAACATTGGTCCGGGATTTGAGATCGTTGGTCCGATGGGAAATTTCAGTTCTTTTTCCTATCTGTCCAAATGTGTCCTTATCTTTGATATGCTTGCAGGACGTCTGGAGATCTTCCCGCTTCTCCTGCTCTTCTTCAAAGGAACCTGGAAAAAATTCTGATGCAGTAATCCCTTCCTTGCCCTTACATTTAAGCGGCAGGGAATTTTTTTTGCTTTTTCACGTAAAAACGCTGTATAAAGCACGTTAAATTTTATGTTTTCTTCACGTTTTCTTCAAAAGTTCATCACACTTTCTTCACATTTATAGGGTATAGTATTAGCCATAGAAGGCGATATGCTTTCTATAAAATATTTTTCTTTTTCATACGCGCCGGTACGAAAGTACCGGCCTCCTTCCATTTATGGAACTTTTTTTATTTTCCCATTTATATAATTAACAAAAAACACACTCTGCATCCCCTGCAAAGTGTGTTTTTTATTATGCTCTCATTCTATTATCATATAGAAAATTTCTTATTTATGAAGCACTCTGAAGATTCTCACTGATCGTGCTCCATATATCATTACTCTCGAATCCCAGTCTCCACTGTGCAACTCCGGCAAGATCGTATTTCGGGATCAGCTTGACTTTCTCTGCGATCGACTGTGCATCCTCCATCCAGATCTGGTATGTAGAGCCGTCCTTCTCGTATTCCCCGTAATTCTGGCTTATACTTCCATCCCATACAGTCTCTACCTTATTCTCTGTAAGGACATTCTGGGCCTCTGTCATACCGATCGCCTCGCTTGTCACAGCGCCGCCTGTTGTCTTCCACAGTCTGGTGTAGAATGGGATCGCAAGAATGGTCCTCTGCGCCGGAACTTCTGCCAGCGTATCCTCTACGCCCTGTTCTACCCACGGAAGGGACGCAACAGAACCTGCATCGGAACCGACATAATGTTCATCATATCCCATAATCACGACATAATCTACAACCAGTCCCTGCTCTCTCCTGTCATAATGGCTTGTAAAATCCTCTGGAACCGGATTATCTACGGAAAGAACGAGATTGTTCTTATGGCATTCGATCGAAAGTTCTCTCAGGAATTCCAGGAAATGCGGACCTGCATCTTCACTGAGCGATTCAAAATCGACATTGATGCCGTCCATTCCGATATTGGCTGCTGTCTGCACCAGATGTTTAATGATATTCTGTCTGGAAGCAAGCTGTGACAGAGTCTCTGTCGTACTCACATCTGCTGTAAAGTTATCCACCAAGCCCCATACCTTATAGCCCTTCTGATGTGCCTGTGTCACATAATCTGCGGAAGAAAGATCCCCAAGATTGCCTGAAGTATCCTGAATATAAAACCAGGTCGGAGAGATCACATTCAGACCGCTGACATTCGCTGTCATATCCGCGAAATAAGCATTTGCATCCGTGTTGGTGATCTGGTGCCAGGTCATATTGACCTTGTCATCCATGGTGAGATAGGTATAATCTTCTTTCTCAAAACTTCTCTCGAAATCAGTCGTCTCCATATCGGAAAGAACCTTCTTCTGTACATATCCGATATAGCCGTCCAGGGTAGAAACCTGTACCCAGTCCTCCAGTGCCTGCATATAGATCAGGGTATCGCCCTTGCTTACGTCTGTAAGTATCGGTGATTTGATACCTCCACGATAACGGACACTTGTGTCCTTCTGGACAGTTGCTGTATTGATTCCTGTAAATTCATGCTGTATCACGATCCTGGATGGATCTTCGTAGGTATAAGTATCGAGATCTGTATATTTCTGTACCAGTGCGAGATTCAGATAAACGGTCCCATCCTTAAGCCAGACATCCCCGTCTCCTGATTCTGATGCCGGATAATTCTCAAGTGCTGACGGTGTTGCATACAGAATCTGCTGGTTAGCGCTGTCCCAGTAATATCTCTGATTCAGATAAGTGCTTACCATAGTCTGAGGCAGATAGATCTGATCTACTGATTTCAGAGCCCGCTCTTCCATGATATCTGTACCAAGTACAACAACCATCTCACCGTCTGACGGCTGACCATAGTACTCTGTCAGACTCATATGCTCCCTGGATGGGATATAATTCTGAACAACATGTACACCCAGTCCGATCGCTGCCAGCAAAAAGATCAGAATAACAATGGTGATCCTGAGTTTAAGCTGCTTACGCCGGCTCTGTATATCGTTTGACTTTTTCATTCGTTCCTCTCTTTCGGTTCAAAATGTATGAAATCCTGTTTTTTTGTAAAGATTCTGTATTATTATATCATGTTTTGTTTTGAATGTATTGTTTATTTATATATTTTAGGAGTTTTTATAGTTTTTTCACTTTTGCAGGAGGATTTTCCCAAATGGTCAAGTATACGGAGGAAACCTTTTTCTCCGGGAGATCCCCCTGCCTGCTCTTATGTATTTCCGCAGGATCTGCACTCCGGTGTTTATCTGTATCGGTATTTCTTACGGGGAGCTTCACTGATCCGGTCAAAATCAACTCTCGCGATCCTGCCCGATTCATCTTCGGTGTAATCTCTCATGTAGCCTCCGCCCTCTGCGATCAAACAGGCTTTCGCAATATCTTTGGGCGTACTTGGCTCTCCATCCATAAAAAGCTGTATCCCGCTCTTCTGATAGAGCTTCAGTTCTTCTCTGAGAGGCTTCATGGATTTCCTGCTGCACTTTGCATGTGACATATTTTCGCTGGTCTTTCCTCCTTTCTCTCGGAATAAGATTTTAGAAAACACCTGCAAGAAAAAATAAGCCTCTATAATTGAATTTAATCTCATGGAAATTGCATCTGCCGCAGCCTGAACGCTGCATGACATGTAAATGATGGCAATGACTTGTTTGTAGAAATAAGAAAATGATGGTTACTATGTAAGTTAGATGTTACGTCTTCAGTTGTCCAATCACAGAATCTGTATTTTTTCTTATCCTTTATTATACAGATTTATTCTGTGCTTGCAAGGACTTTTCTCTATTTGACGAAAAATTCCCGCTTTATTTCCAAATATTTTAGAAATAGGTAATTCTAATTTCTTTACATTCGCTATGGTTGTGGTATATAATATACACAAGGTTACTGTGAACAGGTAGTATCCCGCGAGGTGTTTTGCCATGAATATGGCAAAATCCCGAGACATACAGGGCAAAATGCCATCACCGAAGGTGATTTGGAATGGATTTTGACCAAGTTACTGTGAACGTAGTGAACAGTAACCATATAAGTCATGGACTATATCCTGATTTCTATATATATTCATATAATACAACAGGATCCGAAGAATAGGATGTGATGAAATGAAATTAGAGAAGATCAACGACAATCAGATTCGTTGTACCTTAACACGAGAAGATCTGGAAATGCATCAGGTAAATTTACGTGAACTGGCTTACGGCTCAGAGAAAGCCAAGAAACTTTTTCGCGATATGATGCAGCAGGCTCAGATAGAGTTTGGTTTTGAGGCGGACAACATTCCGCTGATGATCGAGGCGATTCCTGTAAATCTTGACAGCATTATCCTCATCATTACCAAAGTCGAAGACCCGGAAGAATTAGATACCCGCTTTTCCAAATTTTCTCCATATAAAGAGAATACCCAGGCGGAACCGCTTCAGCTTGACGGAGCGGACAGTATCATTGATATCTTTCAGAAGATCTGCGAATCCAAGCTCAAGGGCAAATCTTCACAGGCCTCAGAGTCTCAGGAAACAGAAGATTCTTCCGATTCCGGCGAATCTTCCGCTGTAAATCTGATCCGTCAGTATACATTCACTCATCTGGATGATGTGATCGCAGCATCTCATGGACTGAATGGATTCTTTACCGGCGAGAACAGCTTATACAAGATCCCTGGCAATGGCAGCTATCAGCTTATCATTCACCAGTCTTCTCACACAGCACAGGAATTCAACAAGGTCTGCAATATTCTTTCTGAATATGGCAAGGGACGCGCCTGCACACCTGCCGGCGAGGCTCACCTGATCGAGCATGGAGAACTGATCTCCACCAATGTTCTGCAACAGTTAATACAGCTTTAACCATGACTTAAAAAGACTGGCATCTCTGCCAGTCTTTTATTTTGGTATTAATTAGTTGTTCTCAAGAAAATCGTTGATCTGCTGAACCAGAACATCAGCGTCCATTCCATGAACCATAGCTGCTTCTTCCAGAGATTCCATCTGTGAAGACGGGCATCCAAGGCAGTGCATTCCTGCTCTCATAAGAATCGGTGCAATATTCGGATCTAAAGTGATTAACTGGCCGATCAGCATATCTTTTGTAACCTTTGCCATTATATTTTCCTCCTTTTCTCAGGGATGAGACCGAAATCCGTATTCCCAGTGATAGATTTCATTATAATATAAAACCCACCAGTACGCAACGCCCGACATCAAAAAAACTGTACATAATTTATAAAAAATTTGTTTATAAATTAATACTTGTATTCTTGCCGGATATATATTAGAATAGCCTTATGGATACCTGTAAAGGGTACGAAAGATATAAAGGAGGATATCATTATGGCATACGTAATTTCTGACGATTGTGTAAGCTGCGGAACATGTGCAGCAGAATGCCCAGCAGAGGCTATTTCTGAGGGCGCAGAGCATTTCGAGATTGATGCTGATGCATGTCTTGACTGCGGAACATGTGCAGATGCCTGTCCAACCGAAGCTATTCACCCAGCTGAATAAGCTTCATACAGACAGAATTGAGAGAAGCTGTAGCAATTATGCTACAGCTTCTTTTTTTGTCTTTTTTCAACAGTTGCCGCGGCTTCTTTCCTTGCCATCTGCTGTCTGCGGATTGCAAGATCCAGAGAGCGGCATCTCTCTTCATCTTCGCTTTCATTCTGAAGCTTCAGTTCCTGCGCGATCAGACGCTCGAGGATCGTCTGGAATTCCAGGATCTTCTCATCATTGTCCTTATGTGGATCTTCTATGATCTCTTCTGTCACAACTTCTTCTTTGTCCGGCGGTATTTCCACCATCTCTCCTTCCAGGAGTTTCGTTCGGCTTTCTGTGGAGCCTGGTGCTGTCCGGGCAAGTTTCGGGATCAGCTCGCGGATTGCGCGGAGCTGGAGTCCACGCTTCTTCAGTTCTTTTATATTCATAAAAAGCTGAATATCATATCCGGTGTAATAGCGATGACCAAGTTCGTTCCGGTGGATCCGCAGTTCCAGTTCTTCTTCCCAGTACCGCAGGACATACGACTTCACTCCGGTCATCTCCACTGCCTGTCTGACGGTATACCTCGTTTCCATGGCGGTGCACCTCCCTATGAAATTCATCACCTATCATTATAAGCAGGAATCCCGGTAAATTCAACGAAAACCGTTTGACAGAACTTCACAGGATTTCCTGATAAATCACAAAAAAACAGACATAGAGATAAAATATTGCTACTTTCATCTCTATGTCTGTTTTTTTACCCCGTACCTACGGATTGTTCCGCAGTAAACTGCTCCCACAATCCTCTAACCATTCGGAATCCGCTGATTTACTATGTAAATCGCTACTTCCTCATGTTTGGGCGGGTTCCAAGTTCCAAAACCTTATCGTGCAAGCACGAACGGCTTTTGTAACTTTTCACCCTGGTACTCACTTTTTCATATTTACAAACTGCGTATATCTTGGCAGCCATACCAGTTCGATGGTTCCAATCGGGCCGTTTCGCTGTTTGGCGATGATGACTTCGGCAATGTCTTTCTTCTCTGTGTCCTTGTGATAGTAATCATCCCGGTACAGGAACATTACCACATCGGCATCCTGCTCGATCGCTCCGGATTCTCGAAGGTCTGAGAGCATCGGTCTGTGGTCCGGGCGCTGCTCTACTGCACGGCTTAACTGTGACAGTGCAATGACCGGAACATCCAGCTCTCGTGCCAGAGCCTTGAGCGAACGGGAAATATCAGAGATTTCCTGCTGTCTGGAATCACTCTTGCCACTTCCACTCATCAACTGAAGGTAGTCGATCATGATGATTCCAAGATTATGCTCGAGCTTATATTTCCTGCATTTGGAACGCATCTCCGCAATACTGATCCCCGGTGTATCGTCAATGATCAGGTTGGAACGCCCAATGATATCTGCTCCCTCTACCAGCTTCGTCCAGTCCTCATCCTTGAGGTTACCTGTACGCATATTCTGGGAATCCACATGGGATTCCATCGCCAGCAGACGATTCACGAGCTGTTCCTTGGACATTTCCAGACTGAAGATCGCAACGGTGACATCCTTGCGGAACGCCATATACTGTGCGATATTCAGAACGAACGCCGTCTTTCCCATGGAAGGACGGGCCGCGATCAGCACCAGGTCTGACGGATGCATACCGGAGGTCTTGTAATCCAGATCGATAAAACCTGTCGGGATTCCTGTAACGCTGCCCTTGAGTTTAGATGCTTTCTCGATATTATTGATCGCATTTAGGACAACCTGCTGAATCGGGACGTAATCTCCGCCCACCGTTCTCTGGAGGATATTGAATAATTTCTTCTCTGCTTCCTCCATGATCGTCTCTGTGCTGTCCTTCTCAAGATAGCAGGCATTCTCCACTTCCTCCGTCGCACGAATCAGTTTACGGAGTTGTGCCTTGTCACTTACGATATTGGCGTAATATTTGACATTCGCGGAAGTCGGAACTGCTTCGAGAAGTTCCCTCACATACTCCATACTGCTGATATCCGGTGGAACATCCTTCTCCTTCAGACGATTCTGAAGTGTGATCGTATCAACCGGCTTGCCCTCATTACAGAGCTCCACCATCGCATCAAAGATGATACCATACTGGTTCTGATAAAAATCGTCGCTGGTAAGGATTTCTGATGCCACGAGGATCGCATCACGGTCAAGAAGCATGGAACCGATCACCGACTGCTCTGCCTCGATACTGTGAGGCAGGATACGCTTTATCAGTGCTTCTTCCATTTAGTTTCTCCCGGCACTTACGCCTCTTTGATCCATACTTTCAGGCTTCCTGTTACCTTCGGGTGAAGTTTGACCGGAACCTGTGTAACGCCCAGGTTTCTGATCGGGCTTGGAAGCTGAAGTTTCTTTTTGTCGATATCCAGACCAAGCTGTGATTTGGCAGCTTCGGAAATTTCCTTGGTAGATACGGAACCGAAGGTTCTTCCGCCCTCTCCTACTTTCAGTGTGAGGATGATCTCCTTTGTCTCGAGATCTTTGGCAAAAGCCTGTGCTGCTTCCAGGTTTTCCTGTGCTACCTTGGCTGCATTTGCCTTCTGAAGTTTCAGATCATTCAGGTTCTTCGGAGTTGCTTCCAGACCGAGTTTCTTCGGAATGATCATGTTTCTTGCATATCCGTCACTGACATTAACGATTTCGCCTTTTTTTCCAAGAGATTTGACATCTTCCAATAAAATTACTTTCATTTCTTGTTTTCTTCCTCCTGATATAACTCATCAATGATTTCTTTTAACATATCTTCTACTTCGTCGATCGGACGTTTTACCTGGGCTCCGGCGATATTGATGTGACCGCCGCCGCCAAGTTTCTCCATCATAACCTGGACATTGACTTCATCGATCGCACGGGCACTGACATAAACTTCTTTGTTATATGTTGTAAGTACAAATGAAGCCTTGACTCCGGCAATATTCAAAAGTTCATTGGCCGCCTGTGCACCGACAACAGTAGGGCTCTCAAGTCCCTTGCTCGGGCATTTCGCGATGGCAAAGCAGCCACGGTAGATCTCAGCAGTACGCACTGCTTCTGCCCTTGCCTTATAAGAATCAATGTTGTCACGGAGCATCTTGCGCACTCTGGTCATATCTGCTCCGGAACGACGCAGGAATGCTGCTGCCTCGAAGGTACGCACTCCGGCTCTTGTGATAAAGTTGTTCGTGTCAATCATGATCCCGGCATAAATACAGTCTGCCTCGATGTTGCGCAGACGCAGATCGTCTGAAAAATACTGCAGGATCTCCGCTACCATCTCACAGGTGGAGGAAGCATACGGCTCTACATAGGACAGGACTGCATTCTGGATGACCTCATTGCCTCTGCGGTGATGATCCAGAACAACGATCGTCCTGGTCATGTAGAGAAGTTCCTCACATTCTGTATAGCTTGGTTTATTGGTATCTACAACGACTACTACCGTATTATCATCTACAAGCTCCATCGCCTGGTTTCGATCGATGAACATGGACGGCTCATAGTCCGGGTTGTTCATATATCCTGCCATCAGCGGACGGATGGATGTAGACGGGTCATTCACTACGATATGGACCGGTTTGCCAAGTGTCTTACCTGCACGGTAGATACCGATGGCAGCTCCAAGTGCATCGACATCTGTGATCTTGTGTCCCATGACCACAACGCGCTCCTTGGTGCTCATAAACTCCTTGAGGGCCTGCGCCTTGACACGCGCCTTGACACGGGTGGTCTTCTCCATCTGCTGTGCCTTGCCGCCATAGTAAGTGATCTTGTCGCCATTCTTGATCACGACCTGATCGCCGCCTCGTCCAAGTGCCATCTCGATCGCGATACGGGAATATTCATAATCCTGAAGATAAGTAGCGGCATTCAGTCCGACACCGATACTTAAGGTCACATTCATCTCATTACCGATATTTACGGTCTTGACTTCCTCGAGGATATGGAACTTCTGCTCCTTGAGTGCCTCAAGAGAACTCTGTCTCATGATCAGGAAATACTTGTCCTTCTCCAGCTTACGTACCAGACCATCATAGTTGGAAAAATATTTGGTGATCTTTCTGTCGATCAGAGCGATCAGAAGAGAACGTCTTACATCCTCCACACTCTCCAGTGCTTCCTCGTAGTTGTCGAGATATGCCAGTGCAACTACCAGTTTGTTGTCCTCATTCGCCTGAATATAATCCTTAAGTTCTGTCTCGTCATAGAGATACATGGCGATCAGGCTGGTGCTGTCCGGGATATCCATCAGAAGTTTCGATGGTGTCACGGATTCTCCAAGGAGGACTCTCTGCATGGATACACGATAAATGTGCTCTCCAAACTGTGTACTGATCTCTGTGATTTCTCTGTCAGGTCCTGTCGGAAGCTTGTCTGCTGTGATGTCTGCAAAAATCGTATTGACATTTTTGCGGTAGAACTGATCCCTGCCGGTGATCTGTGAGAATACCTTGTTGGACCAGATCATCCTTCCCTGCATATCCATTACTGCATATGGAAGAGCAAACTCCTCCAGAACCCTTTTTTCCAGAAATTCATACTGGCTGGCAAAAGCTATCAGATCATTGAACATCAGTGGCCGATGGTAAAAGAGCAGCCCGATCGCTGCACCTACATACAGAATGATTCCCATTGTAACCACTATTCCGGCTTTGATGCTGATCACATACACCAGAACGTTCAAAGCTATCAGCAGAACAGACAAATACAGAGGCCAGCGTGCAAGATGCTTCAGATGACCTTTTAGTTTTAATTTTCCACTCATAACATTCTTTACCATTCTTTTTATAATTTTTTCAAGATGCTATCTGCTATTATAGCAGATTTCTATACATTTTACCATATGAATGTCAATAATCGTGTTTTATAAGCGTTTTATTGAATAAAAAAAGCTGCCATTCGTCTGCGGTCCACATGCAAATGCTTGTCCGACAGATTCATGGCAGCCTGATGTTCAACTAAAAATTAGTCCTGAACGTATGGCATCATGGAAAGATGACGTGCTCTCTTAACAGCAACAGTCAGAGCTCTCTGATGTTTTGCACAGTTTCCTGTGATTCTTCTCGGAAGGATCTTACCTCTCTCAGAAACATATTTTCTGAGTTTTGCTACATCCTTGTAATCGATCTCATTGTTTTCTTTACCGCAGAATACACAAACTTTTTTTCTTCTGCGTCCGCCTCTTCTTTTCATAGGAGAGTCCGGTCTTTCGCCTCTATTGTAAGCCATGATGGTTTCCTCCTTATATAATTTCTTTCAGTTTAATTAAATGGAAGTTCTTCGTCGATTCCGTCCGGAATGTTCATAAATCCGTCAGCAGATGCTGAAACAGGATTCGGCATGGATGGTGCAGACGGTGCACTCTGCTGAGGATGTGATGCTGCATAGCTGTCACTGGATGCTTTGCTCTCGGCAAATTCCTGCTCCTCAACAACAACTTCTGTTGTGTAAACCTTCTGTCCTTCTCTGTTGGTGTAGCTTCCGGTCTGGATACGGCCGCTCACTACGATCCTGATGCCCTGATGGAAGTACTTCTCTGCAAATTCCGCGCCACGTCCGAATACTACACAGCTAATAAAATCAGCGGTCGCCTCGCCGTCACGACGAAATCTTCTGTCTACTGCCAATGTGTATCTTGCAATTGCCAGTGCGTTTTCTCCTGCGGAATATCTCACCTCAGGATCTCTTG
>NZ_FR886744.1:45111-65868 GCF_000436615.1 Blautia sp. CAG:237 | reverse complement strand
TACGGCTGCCCGTCGTGCTTTCAGGTGGGTCGCTCGAGCCAGCTGGCAACGGCTGGCCTAGACAGATGATCACTCAACGACATAACCCGGCTTATCGGTCTGCTCGCACAAAAAAAGAAACGCTCATTTCGAAGCGTTTCTTTTTTTTGTTCTGAAACAGGATTATTTATTGCGTTTACCGCGATATTTCTCCTCACAATACTTACATCTGTAAACTTCCTTCTCCGGGTCAGCGAGGATGAATACGTGATCCAGGCCCTGCTCGATGGAAGTGATGCAGCGTGGGTTCTTACATTTGATGACGTTTGTGATCTGTTTTGGAAGTTTCAGGATCCTTTTCTCAACGATCTTCTCGTCTTTGATGATGTTGACGGTGATGTTGTGATCGATGAAACCGAGGATGTCCAGGTCGAGGTTCTCGATAGGGCATTCTACCTTGATGATGTCCTTGACACCCATTTTGTTGCTCTTGGCATTCTTGATGATGGCAACGGTGCAGTCAAGTTTGTCGAGTTTCAGGTCATGATAAATAGTCATGGCTTTGCCGGCCTTGATATGGTCAAGTACGAAACCTTCGTGAAGTGCTCCAACGTTTAACATTATACTTCCACCTCCAGTAATCTAAGAATCAGTGCCATACGGACATAGACACCATACTGTGCCTGCTTGAAGTATGCGGCACGCGGATCATCATCTACTTCAACAGCGATCTCGTTTACACGCGGAAGCGGATGAAGAATGTACATATCCTTTGGAGCCAGTTCCATTTTCTGTTTGTCGAGGATGTAGAAATCCTTCATGCGTACGTAATCTTCTTCGTTGAAGAAACGTTCTTTCTGTACACGTGTCATGTAGAGGATGTCAAGCTTCGGAAGTGCATCTTCCAGACGCTCTACTTCTTCGAATTCTACGTTATTCTTCTCAAGGATATCTTCACGGATGTAGCTTGGTACACGAAGTTCTTCCGGTGAGATCAGAACGAATTTCACATTGGAATAACGAAGTACCAGCGCCTCGATCAGAGAATGAACGGTACGGCCGAATTTCAGGTCGCCACACAGACCGATCGTAAGGTTGTCAAGTCTTCCCTTGAGGGAACGGATAGTAAGAAGATCAGTGAGGGTCTGAGTAGGATGCTGATGACCACCGTCACCGGCGTTGATAACAGGAATAGAAGAAGCCATAGAAGCTACGAGCGGAGCGCCTTCTTTCGGATGACGCATAGCACAGATATCTGCATAACAGGAAACAACACGAATCGTATCGGCAACACTTTCGCCTTTGGAAGCGGAACTGGAACCGGCAGAAGAGAAACCTAAAACCTTGCCGCCAAGATTCATCATGGCTGCTTCAAAACTTAAACGTGTACGTGTACTTGGTTCATAAAAACAGGTGGCAAGTCGCTTATCATCGCAGACATGCGCATACTTTGATGGATTTTTTTCAATGTCGCTGGCAAGAGTCAGAAGATCGTCAAGTTCTTCTTTGGAAAGATCCAGCGGGCTCATTAAATGTCTCATAAGAAACCTCCCTTATTGATGTTGCGAAAATTCAATAAAATTCTCTCTTGCACAATCATATACTACAAGAATCGATTTTTCAAGCAGATTTCGTAAGTATTTTTTCAAAAATCAATCCTGCGGCAAACCAGAGAGGAGCATAGTCGAGCCGGATGATTCCTCTGTACTGAAAACGGGCAGCGGAGTAATCCCATGGACAGATGCCGATTTCTTTGAGAAAACTGCCGCTTATGAATTCGACCATATAAAATCCCAGCATATAGAGAAGTCCGCGGCAGACGAAAGACAGGGAGGAGATCCGTGCATACAAAGGAGCGATGATGGCAGCACAGCCGTAGATCGGGAACATGAGAAGCGAACTTTTGCCTGTCATTGTCCACTGGCCGGACAAAAGGGAGTGAAGCCCGGTCCAGAAAACCTCCATGCACCATCCGATCGAGCCGCAGAGAAAAAAGTTTGTCAGATTCTGGTTCATAGCGGTTCCTCCTGAAGTAAAAAAGATTTGATCAAAACCAATATTAACGATGCGTTAATTAGTATGGCTGGTCTTGAAAAAAAGATACACAGATGTTATATTTATACAAATAACACATTTAAGAAACAGGAGCATACAACATGGATTATCAGCAAAGCAGGGCATACATCAGAGACGCAGAGCAGTACGCGGGCGGTGCCCTGGATCTTACCAATATAAAGGAAATTATGAAGCGCCTTGGCAATCCCCAGGATCAGCTTAAATATGTTCATGTAGCAGGAACCAACGGCAAGGGATCCGTGATCGCGTATTTATATACGACACTGACCAATGCCGGATATCACGTTGGACGGTATATTTCCCCATCCGTATATTCTTACAGAGAAAAGATCGAGGTGGAAGGAACACCGATCAGCAGAGAGCAGTTTGCGAAACATACGACCAGGGTTGCTGCAGTGATCGAAGAAATGACCGCAGAAGGTCTTGCACATCCCACCCCATTTGAAATCGAAACGGCGGTGGCATTTTTATTTTTTGTAGAAGAAAAATGTGATCCGGTCATCCTGGAAGTAGGCATGGGCGGTATCACAGATGCGACAAACCTGATCCGCACGACAGAACTTGCCGTTCTCGTACCGATCAGCATGGATCATCAGTCCTTCCTTGGCAACACGATCGCAGAGATCGCGGAGAAAAAAGCCGGCATCATCAAACCAGGCTGCAGCGTGGCAACGATCGGACAGGAACCGGAGGCACTGAAGGTCATAGAGAACGTAAGTCATGAGGCAGGGACAGACCTCTGTGCGGCAGATATTTCCCAGGCAGAAGTGCTGGAAGCAGATTTTACCGGACAGCGTTTCCTCTACAAAGGAGAGGAATACACGCTTTCACTTGCCGGTTCCTACCAGACAGAGAATGCAGTCCTTGCACTGGAAGCCTTACGCATCCTGGATGAGAGAGGCTATCATACCACGACAGAGCAGCGCAGGGAAGGACTTAAGGCAACCCACTGGAACGGAAGACTGACCATCATCCACAGAGATCCGCTGTTTATCGTGGACGGAGCACACAATCCGGCTGCGGCAGATATGCTCGAGGATTCTGTACGGAAATATTTCAAAGACCGCAGGATGTTTTTTATCATGGGTGTTTTCCGGGACAAGGATTATCCATATATTATCCGGAAACTCTGCCCTTATGCAGAACAGATCATTGCGATCGAGACACCGGATAACCCGAGGGCACTCCCGGCGGAGGAACTTGCCGAAGCGATCCGTCCATGCAACCCACATGTCCACGCGGAGAAAAATATCGCAAAAGCGGTCGAGGAACTGTTTGAGATGGCAGGGAAGGACGATGTGATCCTGTCCTTTGGCTCACTGTCCTTTATCGGGGACATCACCCGGATCGTAAATACAAGAAAAGAGGTGTCCGGATCACCGGCATCGGAAGGGAATAACGAATGATAGATTTACAGGAATGCCGCAAGGAGATTGATGTCATCGACAAAGAGATCTTACGGTTATTTGAAAAACGAATGAAAGTCTGCGAGGATGTTGCAGAATACAAGATACACACAGGAAAGCAGGTACTTGACCCGAAGAGAGAACAGGACAAACTGGATGTTCTCAAGAATCAGGCACATGGAAGCTTCAACAGCCTTGGTGCGCAGGAGCTTTTTCAGCAGATCATGGCGATCAGCCGCAAACGCCAGTACCAGCTTCTGACCAAGAATGGTGTCGGAACAGAGCGAAACTACAAGATGGTCGACGAACTTCCGCTCAAAGATGTAAACGTTGTTTTTCAGGGAGTTGAGGGCGCATACAGCTATGCGGCCATGAGAGCATATTTCCCGGAGGAGATCAACAGCTACCATGTCAAGACCTTCCGTGCAGCGATGGAGGAGGTTGCTTTTGGCAAGGCTGATTATGCAGTCCTTCCGATCGAGAATTCCACAGAGGGGATCGTGACGGATATTTATGATCTTTTGACAGAATATCAGCTTTATATCGTCGGGGAGCAGGGGGTCCGCGTACAGCACGTGCTTCTGGGACTTCCGGGCGTGACCGTGGACGAGATCGACACCGTCTATTCCCATCCACAGGCACTTGCACAGTGTAAACATTATCTCGAAGAACATCCGTCATGGAAAACCGTCAAGGCAGAGAACACAGCAGCTTCAGCCAAGAGGATCAAGGAAGAGCAGAAGAGAAACCAGGCGGCGATCGCAAGCCGTGCAGCAGGCGAGCTCTACGGACTTTCTATCCTTGCCGAAAACATCTGCCACAATGATCAGAATGTGACACGTTTCATCATTGTCAGCAGTAAACCGATCTATGAGAAAAATGCAGGAAAGATCAGCGTATGCTTCGAACTGCCGCATGCAAGCGGTACTCTGTATCACATGCTGTCACATTTTATCTACAACAGCCTGAGCATGACAAAGATCGAGTCCAGACCGATCCCGGGACAGAACTGGAAATACCGTTTCTTTGTAGATTTCGAAGGAAACCTGGAAGATCCGGCGGTCAAAAATGCACTTCGAGGTCTTGACGCAGAGGCGATCGGGGTACGTGTACTTGGAAATTACGGACAGCAGGAGGAAATATAAAAATGACCAGAGTAAAAGAATGCGTATTATACAGAGGATTTGAACATGGAGAGATCCTTGACAAGATGACAGCACTTATGGATGCCTGTGAGAAGTCAGCCGTAAACGCAAAAGAAATGGAAGAAGATTTCTATGAATGTGTCAACGGTCTGATCGAGACAGCAGGTTCCTATGGATTTGCAGGAAACCTGTGGCACAATTATCTGACTCTGCTTCTTGTGAACAACGAGAATGCATTCAGCACCGCGAGCGAGATCCGTGGACATATCGACGGAAGCATCAATGAGCTGGCACTCCATGATTTTGCAATCTTCAAGGAACTGTATGATTTTGACCTGAATCTTCTGGACAAAGTATTCCATACTTCCTGCTGCGGTATCCTCTGCGACTATCAGGCACCGAAGGACAGTGGAAAGATGTTCAACAAACGTATCCGCGACCGTATCTGCGAGATGAGCCGCACACTGGCAGCAGCCAAGGATACAAAGGAATTCATGGAAGATATGGTCCAGTTCTATAAGGATTTCGGCGTAGGCAAGCTGGGACTTCATAAGGCTTTCCGTATCGAGAAAGACGAGAATGGAAAAGCACAGATCGTTCCGATCACAAGGATCGCACATGTACGTCTGGATGACCTGGTAGGCTATGAGATCCCGAAACAGAAACTGATCGAAAACACAGAAGCATTTGTCCGAGGCAGAAAAGCAAACAACTGTCTGCTGTTCGGTGATGCAGGTACAGGTAAATCCTCCAGTATCAAGGGAATCCTGAACCAGTATTATGATGAGGGACTTCGTATCATTGAAGCTTACAAGCATCAGTTCCAGGATCTGAACGAGATCATTGCTCAGATCAAGGACCGCAATTACAAGTTTATCATCTACATGGATGACCTTTCCTTCGAAGAATTTGAAATTGAATACAAATATCTGAAAGCTGTGATCGAAGGTGGTCTGGAGCGTAAACCGGACAATATTCTGATCTATGCGACCAGCAACCGTCGTCACCTTGTCCGCGAAAGAGCAGGGGACAAACTGGAAGTTGGAGATAGTGACGATATCCACTCCTCTGATACCGTACAGGAAAAACTTTCTCTGGTATATCGTTTTGGCGTTCGTATCTACTTCGGCGCACCGGACCGCAAGGAATTCCACACGATCGTCAAGACACTGGCAGCCCGTCATGGCATCCAGATGCCGGAAGACCAGCTCCTTGCGGAAGCTGGCAAATGGGAGATCTCTCATGGAGGACTTACCGGAAGAACTGCACAGCAGTTTATTGATCACCTTCTCGGAAAAGAGGAAAACTAATAGATAAGCAGGAAGGGGTATGGGATATGGCAATTACAACATTTGCAGCGATTGATATCGGTTCTTATGAGGTCAGCATGAAGATCTTTGAGTTTTCCAAAAAGATCGGATTCCGTCAGCTGAGCGATGTAAGATACCGCCTGGAGATCGGAAAGGGAGCCTATTCATCGGGAAGACTGGAACCTGAGATCGTGGATGCGATCTGTGGGATCCTGAAGGATTTTGACAAGATGATGAAGGAATTCGGAGTTTCCGATTATCGTGCCTGTGCGACCAGTGCATTCCGTGAGATGGTAAATCCGCTGATCGTTCAGGAACAGATCTACCGCCGTACAGGGATCCATGTAGAGATCCTCAGCAATGCCGAGCAGCATTTTCTGGGCTACAAATCGATCGCGGCAAAAGAATCCAGCTTCAAAAAGATGATCCAGAAGGGAACTGCGATCCTGGATGTCGGAGGCGGCGGGCTGCAGGTGTCTCTTTTTGACAAGGATGCACTTGTAACAACACAGAGCCTCAAGATGGGAAGCATGCGTATCCGTGAACGGCTCAAAGAACTTGAGAAGACCACGACGCATTACGACCAGCTGATCATGGAATTTATCCGAAATGACCTAACCGCTTTTCAGCGGCTGTATCTGAAAGACCGGGAGATCAAAAATGTGATCCTGATGGGGGATTTTCTTGCAGATACGATCTTTCAGGAGCATATCGGAGAACATATCCTCACAATGGAAGAGTTTGGGAAGCATTATGAGGAAACGGTATACAAGACAGAGCAGGCACTGGCAGATGAGATGGGGATCGATCTGGAGTATGCGTCCCTGATCGTTCCGACGATGGTCATCTGCAAAAACTTCATCGACATTTTCCAGGCAGAAGCAGTCTGGGTTCCGGGAGTTTCTCTTCTTGATGGAATTGCCTACGATTACGGAGAAAAGAAGAAGTTCATCAAGAGCGCCCACAATTTCGAAAATGACATTCTGGTTGCTTCCAGAAACATTGCCAAACGCTATTCCAGCGGCAAAAACCATATCCAGGGCACAACGGATATCGCACTGACGATCTTTGACAGCATGAAGAAAGTCCACGGTATGGGTGCAAGAGAACGTCTTCTTCTCCAGATCGCCGTACAGCTCCATGACTGCGGTAAATACATCAGCATGGGCGATGTGGCAGAGTGTTCTTACCGCATCATCATGGCGACCGAGATCATCGGACTTTCCACAGAAGAGCGAAGAGTCATTGCCAGCGCGGTACGTTATAATACGACAGAATTCGTTTATTATGGAAATTATGACGATGGTCCGGGACTCGACAAGGAACGTTATCTTCTGGTAGCGAAACTGACCGCGATCCTTCGCCTTGCGAATGCCATGGACCGCAGCCATTATCAGAAAGTGCAGGGGCTCAAGGCTGTGCTCAAAGACAGAGAACTGCAGCTTATGATCGACTCCAGCCGTGACATTTCTCTGGAACTTGGACTTCTCAAGGACAAAGTAGCGTTCTTTGAGGAAGTCTTTGGAATACATCTTGTGCTGAAACGCCGCC
The DNA here is from genome assembly GCF_000436615.1 of Blautia sp. CAG:237. NCBI lineage: Bacteria > Bacillati > Bacillota > Clostridia > Lachnospirales > Lachnospiraceae > Blautia > Blautia sp. CAG:237. The sequence continues at coordinate 58,401 of NZ_FR886744.1, read as the reverse complement.
GCAGAGCGTAGAGGAGGAAAAATATGGATTTAAGTAAATTTGAAAAACCGGAATACTATGTAAACAGGGAATTAAGCTGGCTGAAATTCGATGAGAGAGTCTTGAGCGAAGCCAGGGATAAATCCCTCCCCCTGTTTGAAAGACTGAAATTCTTAAGCATCACCTCTTCAAACCTGGATGAGTTTTTTATGGTGCGTGTCGCATCCCTCAAGGATCAGGTGCATGCAGGTTACAAGAAAAAAGACATCGCAGGAATGACCTCCGAAGAACAGCTCCGTGAGATCAGCAAACAGACACATGAGCTGGTAAAAGTACAGTATAGCACCTTCAACCGTTCTGTCCTTCCGGCACTTGAGAAAGTGGGACTTCACCTGATTGCAGAGCATGAGGATCTGAACCAGAAACAGCAGGAATTTGTTGACCGGTATTTCGAGGACAATGTGTATCCGGTACTGACTCCGATGGCCATGGATTCTTCCAGACCATTTCCACTCATCCGCAATAAGACTCTGAATATCGGCGCACTGATCGCCAAGAAAAATAACAAAAAACATACCAAAGAGCTGGAATTTGCCACCGTTCAGGTGCCTTCTGTACTTCCAAGGATCGTAGAGATCCCTTCCGCAAAAAAAGGCGACCGTACCGTGATCCTTCTGGAAGAGATCATTGAGCGCAATATCGGCAAGCTTTTCCTGAGCAATGATGTTGTCTGCGCGCATCCGTACCGTATCATGCGTAATGCGGACCTCACGATCGACGAAGATGAGGCAGAGGATCTTCTGGTAGAGATCCAGAAACAGCTCAAGAAACGCCAGTGGGGCGAGGTCATCCGACTTGAGGCAGAAGAAAAGATGGATGCACGTCTTCTTGATATCCTCAAGAAAGAATTTGAGATCAAGGAAGCAGATATTTACAGCATCAATGGACCGCTGGATCTTACCATGCTGATGAAACTTTATGGACTGGAAGGCTTTGACGAGTACAAGAGCCCGAAACATACACCGGCACCTGTGCCGCAGTTCCAGAATGACAAGGATATCTTTGAGGTGATCCGCGAGGGAGATGTCTTCCTGCATCATCCATATATGAGCTTTGATCCGGTCGTAGATTTCGTGCGCCAGGCAGCGAAGGATCCTGGTGTCCTCGCGATCAAGCAGACACTTTACCGCGTCAGCGGCCATTCACCGATCATCGCAGCGCTTGCACAGGCAGCAGAAAATGGTAAACAGGTTTCCGTACTGGTGGAACTGAAGGCCAGATTCGACGAGGAAAATAACATCGTCTGGGCAAAAATGCTCGAAAAAGCCGGCTGTCATGTAATCTACGGTCTTGTCGGTCTCAAGACACACAGCAAGATCACTCTGGTCGTTCGAAGAGAAGAGACCGGCATCCGCCGTTATGTGCATCTGGCAACCGGTAACTACAACGATTCCACAGCCAAACTTTATACAGACTGCGGTATCTTTACCTGCGATGAACGTTTCGGAGAGGATGCGACGGCTGCATTCAACATGCTTTCCGGTTATTCTGAGCCAAAGCGCTGGAACCGTCTGATTGTGGCACCGATCTGGATGAAAAACCGTTTCCTGCAGATGATCGAGAGAGAAGCAGAACATGCGAAACAAGGACTTCCGGCATGCATTGTTGCCAAGATGAACTCTTTATGTGACCCGGCGATCATTTCAGCTCTTTATCATGCTTCTTCCTGCGGCGTGCAGATCTATCTTCTGGTACGAGGCATCTGCTGCATGAAAGTGGGAATCCCGGGAGTGAGCGAAAACATCCATGTGCGCTCCATCGTCGGAGAATTCCTGGAACACAGCAGGATCTTTTACTTCCAGAATGGCGGAGCTGAGGAGATCTACATGGGAAGTGCAGACTGGATGCCGCGAAATCTGGACCGCCGTGTCGAGATCGTATTCCCGGTAGAGGATGAGCAGATCAAGAAAGAGATCAAGCACATCCTGGATCTGGAATTCCGTGACAATGTAAAGGCACATCTGCTTCAGCCTGATGGAACGTATGAGAAACAGGACAAGAGAGGCAAAACTCTCATCAATTCTCAGATGGAATTCTGCGCAGAAGCACAGAAAAAAGCAAAAAAACAGAAAAAAGCCGAGAAAAACCATTCCAGAGTGTTCATCCCGGCAGAGCCGGTCAAAGATCCGGAAGAATAAAAAAGTTCTGGATAACAAATAAACTTTACGAGGGGAAAGAGATTATGAGCAACGAAAAACAAAGCTTTCTGAAGCGGAAGAACGTGATCATATCGTTCAAACGCTACGGGATCGATGCGATGGGTTCCATGGCACTGGGACTTTTTGCGTCACTTCTGATCGGTACGATCATCAACACCATAGGGCAGAATGTATGCCCGGGAAGTTTCGTTTCAGAGAAGCTTCTGGAGATCGGTGGTTATGCGACCAGTGTGACAGGTGCTGCGATGGCACTTGCGATCGGTCATGCACTTCAGGCGCCACCGCTGGTCATGTATTCCTTATGTGCAGTAGGAGCCGCCTGCAATGCGATCGGCGGTTCCGGCGGACCACTGGCAGTATTTTTTGTGGCAGTCATCACCTGTGAGATCGGAAAACTGGTTTCCAAGGAGACAAAGATCGACATCATCGTGACACCGGCAGTCACCGTGATCGTTGGCGTAGTTCTGGCGATGCTTCTGGCGCCTGTATGCAAGAGTGTCTGCGATGCACTTGGTTCCTTTATCGGATGGGCAACAGATTTAAGACCATTCTGGATGGGGATCATCGTATCAGTAGTAGTCGGAGTTGTCCTGACACTTCCGATCAGTTCTGCTGCGATCTGCGCCGCGATCGGCATCAGCGGCGGGGCAGTCCTTGCCGGTATTGCGGATGGCAGCGTGACAATGGAAGTCTGGAACGGACTGGCACTGGCAGGCGGAGCAGCAACTGCAGGATGCTGTGCACATATGCTCGGTTTCGCGATCTTGAGCTTTCCAGATAACGGAATCGGCGGGTTTGTTGCACAGGGTCTGGGAACTTCCATGCTCCAGGTCCCGAACCTGATGAAAAAACCAGTCCTCTGGCTCCCTCCGGTTATCACTTCTGCGATCACCGGACCGATCGCAACCTGCGTGTTCCATATGCGGAACAATGGTCCTGCGATCTCATCCGGAATGGGAACTTCCGGTCTGGTAGGACCGATCGGTGTGATCACAGGATGGGCACAGATGCCGGAAGGATATACAACGGGAGCGTTTGACTGGGTCGGAATGATTCTGATCTGTTTTGTGCTTCCATTACTCATTACCTGGGTGATCGGCAAGATCTTCCGTGCAAAAGGGATCATCAAGCCGGGAGATCTCAAGATCGATCTCGGCTGATCTGCACAGGATACAGATCATCTGAATGAATGAGGACAGGGCTGCTGCCGCAGTTTTATGCGGAAAACAGCCCTGTTTTTCAGTTTTTCAAAAAAATTTAAAAAAATTAAAAAAAGTACTTGCATTTTTGAAAACACTGGTATATACTAAGCAAGTCGGTTGCGAACAGAGATCGACAGAGCAGTATGGCCAGTTGGTCAAGGGGTTAAGACGTCGCCCTCTCACGGCGAAAACACGGGTTCGATTCCCGTACTGGCTGCTTAAGAATAATCAGAGTTTTCTCTGGTTATTTTTTTTTCCAAATCTATCGAAGAATATCGAATCCCCAAAAACTGTCTTGAAAAATTCAGAAGGATACGGTATGATATAGAACAAATGTTTGAGTATCAGGCGTTGCTGTGAACGGAGTGAACAGTAACTATCAGGCTCCGAATGGAGCATAAGAAAGGAAATGAATATACCCATGGCAAAAAAGCAAACCTATGATGCTGGCAGTATCTCGGTTCTGGAAGGACTGGAGGCAGTCCGGAAACGACCGGGTATGTATATTGGAAGTGTATCCCGCAAGGGACTGAATCATCTGATCTATGAGATCGTAGACAATGCAGTAGATGAGCACCTTGCCGGATATTGCAGTGAGATCCATGTGACACTGGAGAAGGACGGTTCCGCGACCGTAACAGATAACGGACGAGGAATCCCGGTAGATATGCATGAGAAAGGAATGTCCGCGGAGCGTCTTGTCTTTACGACCCTGCATGCAGGCGGCAAGTTCGACAACGCCGCATACAAGACCAGCGGCGGTCTCCACGGTGTCGGTTCCTCTGTTGTCAATGCGCTTTCTACTTATCTGGATATCAAGATCAGCAGGGATGGATATGTACATCATGACCACTATGAAAGAGGAATCCCGACCATCGAACTGGAGGAGGGGCTTCTCCCGAAACTTGGACGCACGAAGGCGACCGGAACCTGCATCAATTTCCTTCCGGACCCGGAGATTTTTGAGAAGACCCGTTTCTCTGCAACAGAGGTCAAAAGCCGTCTCCATGAGACAGCATACCTGAATCCTGCCCTGACGATCTATTTCGAGGATCTGCGCGGTGCGGAGCCGGAGAAACTGGAATACCATGAGCCGGAGGGGATCATCGGATACATCCGTGATCTGAACCACAGTTCTGAGGCACTTCATGAGCCGGTCTACCTCAAGGGAGAGGCAGACGGCATCCAGGTAGAGGTGGCTTTCCAGTACACCAGTGATTTTCGCGAGAATGTTCTGGGCTTCTGTAATAACATCTACAATGCAGAGGGCGGTACACACCTGACAGGATTTAAGACAACTTTTACGACTGTCATGAACAGTTATGCGCGAGAGATCGGTGTCATCAAGGACAAGGATCCGAATTTTACAGGAGCGGATATCCGAAATGGAATGACAGCAGTTGTTTCCATCAAACACCCTGCACCGAGATTCGAAGGACAGACTAAGACAAAACTCGACAACCAGGATGCTGCCAAAGCGACAGGCAAGGTTCTGGGCGAGCAGCTTGTCCTCTATTTTGACAGAAATCTGGAGACACTCAAGGCGATCCTTTCCTGTGCAGAGAAGGCAGCCAAGATCCGCAAGACCGAGGAGAGAGCCAAGACAAACCTTCTGACCAAGCAGAAATATTCCTTTGATTCCAATGGCAAGCTTGCCAACTGTGAGAAGAAAGATCCATCCCAGTGTGAGATATTTATCGTAGAGGGAGATTCCGCAGGCGGTTCTGCCAAGACAGCCAGAAATCGTAATTATCAGGCGATCCTTCCGATCCGTGGTAAGATCCTCAACGTTGAGAAGGCAACGATCGACAAGGTTCTTGCCAATGCAGAGATCAAGACGATGATCAATGCGTTTGGATGCGGCTTTTCCGAAGGATACGGCAACGACTTTGATATCAGCAAGCTCCGTTATGACAAGATCGTGATCATGGCCGATGCCGATGTCGATGGTGCACATATTTCGACACTTCTTCTGACACTGTTTTATCGTTTTATGCCGGAACTGATCTATGAGGGGCATGTCTATATCGCAATGCCGCCTCTCTACAAGGCAATGCCGAAAAAAGGCCCGGAAGAATATCTTTACGACGACAAGGCACTGGAGAAATACCGTAAGGCGCACAAACCGGGCAGCTTTACGCTCCAGCGATACAAAGGTCTTGGAGAGATGGATGCAGAACAGCTCTGGGAGACAACGCTGAACCCGGAGACAAGAAGGATGAAGCGTGTGGAGATCGAGGACGCGCGTCTGGCATCCAGCGTGACAGAGATTCTTATGGGAAGCGAAGTACCGCCGCGTAAGGCGTTCATTTACGAACATGCAGCAGACGCGGAACTTGACATCTAAGGAAGGGATTTTTTATGGAAACAAAACAGGAAAATGTAATCCGTACAGACTATTCGGAGATCATGCAGAAATCATATATCGATTATGCCATGAGCGTTATCATCTCCCGAGCACTCCCGGATGTAAGAGATGGTCTGAAACCTGTACAGAGAAGAACTTTATATGATATGTATGAACTCGGGATCCGTTATGACCGCCCGTACCGTAAATGTGCCCGTATCGTCGGAGATACAATGGGTAAATATCATCCACACGGCGACAGCTCTATCTATGATGCACTGGTCGTTATGGCGCAGGACTTCAAGAAGGGCAGGACGCTGGTAGACGGACATGGAAACTTTGGCTCCATCGAGGGCGACGGCGCTGCAGCGATGCGTTATACAGAAGCACGTCTGGAGAAACTGACACAGGAAGTTTTTCTTGGAGACCTTGACAAGAATGTTGTTGATTTTGTGCCGAACTTTGACGAGACAGAGAAAGAACCGTCGGTTCTTCCTGTCAAGATCCCGAACATTCTGGTGAATGGTGCAGAGGGAATCGCAGTCGGCATGGCGACCAGCATCCCGCCGCACAATCTCGGTGAAGTCGTAGATGCGGTCAAGGCATACATGAAGGACAATACGATCAGTGTCAAAGGACTGATGCGTTATATTAAAGGACCGGATTTTCCGACCGGCGGACTTGTGGTCAACAAGGATGACCTCCGTAAGATCTACGAGAGTGGAACCGGCAAGATCCGTCTCCGTGGAAGAGTGGAGATTGAGAAACTCAAAGGCGGCAGGAAACAGCTCGTCATCACAGAGATCCCGTATACGATGCTCGGGGCAAATATCGGTAAATTCCTGAATGATGTTGCATCCCTGGTTGAGACGAAGAAGACTACAGACATCGTGGACATCTCCAACCAGTCCTCCAAGGAGGGAATCCGTATCGTTCTGGAACTCAAGAAGGACACTGATGTAGAAAATCTCACCAACATGTTGTACAAGAAAACACGTCTCGAGGATACGTTTGGCGTAAACATGCTGGCGGTTGCAGATGGCAGACCGGAGACATTAAGCCTTAAGCAGATCATCGAGCACCATGTGGAATTTCTGTTTGATGTCACAACAAGGAAATACAGGACCCTTCTTGACAAAGAGCAGGAAAAGAGAGAGATCCAGGAAGGTCTTATCAAGGCATGTGACGTGATCGACCTGATCATCGAGATCCTGCGCGGAAGCAAGAACCGTGAGCAGGTCAAGAAATGTCTGGTGGAGGGCGTGACAGAAGGAATACGTTTCAAGACCAAGGTAAGTGAGAAGGCAGCTTCAAAGCTCAAATTTACAGAGAAGCAGGCAGGTGCGATCCTGGATATGCGTCTCTATAAGCTGATCGGACTGGAGATCGAGGCACTTCAGGCAGATTATCAGGAGACGATGAAGAATATTGCTGAATACAAGGATATCCTGGATAATTATGACTCCATGGCAGCGGTCATCATCAGGGAACTGGACGGCATCAAGAAGGAGTATGGAAGCAAACGCCGCACTTCCATCGAGAATGCCGAGGAAGCTGTCTACGAAGAAAAGAAGATGGAAGAGACAGAAGTCTGCTTCCTGATGGATCGCTTTGGTTATATGAAGCTGATCGACAAAAATGCCTATGAACGAAACAAAGAAGCAGCACACAATGAGAACCGCTGCGTATTCCTGTGCATGAACACGGACAAGATCTGCATCTTTACGGACAAGGGCAAGATGCATACGATCAAGGCAGTCGACATTCCACTGGTACGTTTCAGAGATAAGGGAACACCGGTAGATAACTTAAGCAACTATGACAGCAGCCAGGAGCAGATGCTGTATGTAGCGCCGCTTGGACAGATCAAACAGGATCAGATCTTTTTTGTGACAAAGACATCCATGTGTAAACTGGTTGATGGTGCTGAGTTTGATGTGACCAAGAGAACGATCGCATCCACGAAACTTGCTGAGGATGACGAACTTATTTTTGTCGGCAGTGCAGGTGAGATGGAGCAGGTGGTGTTCCAGAGTAACGGCGGTTATTTCCTCCGTTTCCTGAAACAGGAGATCTCCACCGCCAAGAGAGCAGCTCTCGGCGTACGTGGAATGAAGCTTGCAGACGGAGATCATCTGGAGCATGCATACCTTCTCGGAGGTCATCAGGAATATGCGATCTCCTACCACGACAAGGAGTACTCCCTGAACAAAGTACGCCTCGGAAAACGCGATACCAAAGGCATCAAACCAAGGATATAACAAGAGATTTCAAAAAATCCTTGCTTTTCAGACCTTATGGTGCTATTATATGAGATAACATGATAACGGATGATCAGAGAGTGGACTTCGGTCCACTCTTTTTGCGAGATTGATTACTATAAGCAGTTCCGCGATCATTCTGATGTGCGAAAGGCAGGTGGAAAATATGAGCAGACGAGATGAATATGAACAGAAGGCAGAGGCTATGCTGGCACCGATCGTTGAGGCAGCAGGTTTTGAACTTGTAGATGTAGAATACGTCAAGGAAGCAGGCAACTGGTATCTTCGAGGATACATCGACAAGCCGGGCGGGATCACGGTCAATGACTGCGAAGCAGTAAGCCGCGCGTTCAGCGACAAGCTGGATGAGGATGATTTTATCGAAGACAGCTATATTATGGAGATCAGTTCCCCAGGTCTTGACAGACCGTTAAAGAAAGAGAAGGATTTTGTCAGAAGCATGGGCAAACTGGTAGAGATCCGTACCTATCGTCCGATAGAGAAACAAAAGGAATTCTGCGGGATTTTAAACGCATATGATGATAACAGTGTGACGATCGAGGAGGACGAAAACGGCACCTTACGCACATTTGAAAAGAAAGACATAGCCCTGATCCGGCTGGCAATTGAATTTTAACTGATTAATGAATACGATGCACCTATATGCTTTGATAAAATGAGGAGGAAATAAAAAAAATGAACAAAGAGTTAATGGACGCTCTGAATGTCCTGGAAAAAGAAAAAAATATCAGTAAGGATACACTTCTGGGAGCAATCGAGCAGTCTCTGATCCAGGCATGTAAGAACCATTTCGGTAAAGCTGATAATGTACATGTAATGATCAATCCTGAAACCTGTGATTTCAGTGTTTACGCTGAGCGTGAAGTAAAGGAATTCGTAGAGGATCCTGCACTGGAGATCTCACTTACAGACGCACAGAAGATCAATGCCAACGCAGAACTCGGAGACGTGATCAAAGTTCAGATCCAGTCCAAGGAATTCGGACGTATCGCAACACAGAATGCTAAGAACGTCATCCTTCAGAAGATCCGTGAGGAAGAGCGCAAAGTTCTTTACGATCAGTACTACGGAATGGAGAAAGAAGTCGTTACAGGTATCGTACAGCGTGTCATGGGCAAAAATGTCAGCATCAATCTTGGCAAGGCAGATGCGATCCTCGCTGAGAATGAGCAGGTCAGAGGAGAAGAATTCCATCCGACAGAACATATCAAGGTATACATCCTGGAAGTTAAGGATACTCCAAAAGGACCGCGTATCCAGGTATCCAGAACACATCCGGGTCTCGTAAAACGCCTCTTCGAATCCGAAGTTGCCGAAGTAAGAGACGGCACAGTAGAGATCAAGAGCATTGCCAGAGAAGCAGGTTCCCGTACCAAGATCGCTGTATGGAGCAATGATCCTGACGTAGATCCGGTTGGAGCATGCGTTGGTATGAACGGTGCGAGAGTAAACTCCATCGTAGAGGAACTCCGCGGCGAGAAGATCGATATCATCAACTGGGACGAAAACCCGGCGATCCTTATTGAGAATGCATTAAGCCCGGCCAAAGTCATTGCAGTAATGGCTGATCCGGATGAGAAGACAGCACTTGTTGTTGTTCCGGACTACCAGCTTTCTCTTGCAATTGGTAAAGAAGGACAGAATGCACGTCTTGCAGCCCGCCTGACAGGATTCAAGATCGACATCAAGAGTGAGACACAGGCCAAAGAATCCGGTGATCTTTACGACTATGATGAGGAAGAAGAATTCTACGAAGACGAAGCAGCAGAAGATGCAGAAAACGTAGAAGAGTCTCAGGAAGCAGAAGAAACAGAAGTTTCTGAAGAGGTTTCCGAAGAAGAGACAGCAGAAGAATAAGATCTATGAAGACAAAAAATAAAATTCCGATGCGCCAGTGTACCGGCTGCAGAGAAATGAAAAGCAAAAAAGAAATGATCCGTGTCCTTAAGACACCGGAAGACGAGATCGTTCTTGACACCACAGGCAGAAAGAACGGAAGGGGCGCCTATGTATGTCCATCCATCGAATGCCTTGACAAAGCGATCCGCAATCACGGGATCGAACGGTCTCTCAAGACCAGCGTTCCCGAAGAGGTCTACGAAGACCTGAAAAAGGAGTTAAGTAAGATTGAAAAACAACAATAAAGTGTTATCTCTTCTGGGGCTTGCCACAAAAGCCGGCAAGGTTGCCAGCGGAGAATTTTCAACAGAGAAATCTGTCAAGACAGGGAAAGGCTTCCTGGTTCTGGTTGCAGATGATGCATCCCAGAATACCAAGAAAAAATTCCAGAACATGTGTGATTTTTACGAAGTACCGATCTACTTTATTGCCAACAAAGAAGAACTGGGCAGATTCTGCGGAAAAGAATTCCGCGCCAGCCTTGCGGTACAGGATGAAAACTTTGCAAAAGCAATGTTAAAAGAACTCCAGAAATTATAAAGCTGCGGTGTGCAGCAGTGATTGAAGGAGGGATCCATGTGCCGAAGATCAGAGTGCATGAACTTGCCAGTAAACTTGGCAGATCGAACAGAGAAGTCATTGAATTTCTAAAAGCAAACGGGGTAGAAGTCAAAAGTCATATGAGTACTCTTGAGGAACCCAGTATCCGATTAATAAAACAAAAATTTTTAACCAGGGGAAAGGAGCAGATTACCAAGGTGGATAATTCCAGAACAGAAGAAAAGACGGTAACAGCGAGACCAGAAGCAGACAAAGCAGAGGCTCCTAAAAAGAAAAAAAATATCATTCGTGTATATCATGCACAGAATGCAAGTGACGGCGGCAAAAACAGACCGAAACGTCAGAACAATAATACAGACAAAAGACCAGCCGCAAAGCCACAGGCTCAGAAGCCGCAGGCAGCTCAGAAACCGGTAGAGGAAACTGCAAAGAAACCGCAGACTGCACAGGCAGAGGCACCGAAGAGCGCAGCACCGGCACAGAACAATTCTGCAAGACCGCAGAGACAGGAACAGTCCGGTTACAATAACAACAGAGGACAGAACCGCCAGAATAACCGCGACGGAAGAGACAATAACCGCGGTGGTGAAGGTAGAGGCCGTGACTTCCGCGGCGGCGAGAGAAGATTCTCCGACCGCAATGGAAACGGCGGACAGGGTCGTCCGAACCGTGACGGAAACCGTCAGGGAAGACCGCAGGGCGAAGGACGTCCGGCGCGCCAGGGTGACGGGAACGGCCGTCCGATGAGAGGTCAGGGCGGCCGTCCGCAGCAGGGTGGTCAGGGAAGACCACAGCAGGGCGGAAACGGAAGACCAGACGGCAACAGAGGAGGCTTCGGCGGAAATAACCGTGGCGGACAGAGATCCGGTGGCGGAAGAAGAGATAACGATGCTGTATTCACACCAGAACTGACCAAGACATCCAAGGACAGCAAGAGAGAGCGTGACAGAGAGAACAAGAACAAGAAGAAAGACTTCGAGAAATCCAGTGCAGGACATAATCGCCCGAACCAGGGTGGAAGAAGAAACCTTTCCAGGATCCCGAAGGCTCTGCAGAAACCAACTCCTCAGCCGAAACAGGAAGAGAAGAAACCAGAAGTAAAAGAGATCACACTTCCAGAGAAGATGACCATCCGCGAACTGGCAGAAGCAATGAAGATGCAGCCGTCCGTGATCGTTAAGAAGCTCTTCATGGAAGGAACCATGGTAACTGTAAACCATGAGATCGACTTCGAGAAAGCTCAGGAGATCGCTCTGGACTACGATATCATCGCAGAGCCGGAAGAAAAAGTAGACGTTATCGGCGAACTCCTCAAAGAAGAGGAAGAAGACGAAGCAGATATGGTTTCCAGACCGCCTGTAGTATGTGTTATGGGTCACGTTGACCATGGTAAGACATCCCTTCTGGATGCGATCCGTGATACCCATGTAACAAGAGGTGAGGCCGGAGGAATCACACAGCATATCGGTGCATCTGTTGTAGAGATCAACGGACAGAAGATCACATTCCTGGATACACCGGGACATGAAGCATTCACCGCTATGCGTATGCGTGGTGCAAACTCCACAGATATCGCAGTTCTCGTCGTAGCAGCAGATGATGGTGTCATGCCGCAGACAGTAGAGGCGATCAGCCATGCCAAAGCAGCAGGCGTTGAGATCATCGTTGCGATCAACAAGATCGATAAACCAAGTGCAAACGTAGAGAGAGTAAAACAGGAACTTTCCGAGTATGAACTGATCCCGGAAGACTGGGGCGGAAGCACCATCTTCGTGCCGGTATCCGCACATACAGGAGAAGGAATCGACACTCTGCTTGAGATGATCCTTCTTTCTGCAGAAGTCCTGGAACTCAAAGCAAACCCGAACCGTGCAGCGAGAGGTCTCGTGATCGAAGCACAGCTTGACAAAGGTAAAGGACCGGTTGCTACGATCCTCGTACAGAAGGGTACTCTCCATGTCGGAGATTTCATCGCAGCAGGTGCATGCAGCGGTAAAGTACGTGCCATGATGGACGACAGAGGAAGAAGAGTCAAAGAAGCAGGACCGTCCACACCAGTTGAGATCCTTGGTCTCAGTGATGTTCCGAATGCAGGTGAGATCCTGATGGCGTTCCCGAGCGACAAGGAAGCCAAGAACTTCGCAGCTACCTTCGTTACAGAGAATAAGAAACATCTGCTTGAAGAAACCAAAGGCAAACTTTCTCTGGATAACCTGTTTGATCAGATCCAGGCAAGTGACCTCAAGGAACTGCCGATCATCGTCAAAGCAGACGTACAGGGATCTGTTGAGGCTGTGAAACAGAGTCTTACCAAACTTTCCAATGAGGAAGTTGTTGTCCGCGTGATCCATGGCGGCGTTGGTGCAGTCAATGAATCTGACGTATCCCTTGCTGCAACTTCCAATGCGATCATCATCGGATTCAACGTTCGTCCGGACGCAATGGCAAAACAGCTTGCAGATCAGGAAGGCGTAGACCTGCGTCTCTACAGAGTCATCTATCAGGCAATCGAAGATGTAGAAGCAGCCATGAAGGGTATGCTTGACCCGGTATTCGAAGAGAAAGTCATCGGTCATGCAGAAGTCCGCCAGCTCTTCAAAGCGTCTGGCGTTGGTACGATCGCAGGAAGCTATATCCTCGATGGTATCTTCCAGAGAAACTGTAAGGTTCGTATCACCAGAGAGGGAGATCAGATCTTCGAGGGCGAGCTTGCATCCCTGAAACGTTTCAAAGACGATGTCAAAGAAGTCAAAGCAGGATACGAGTGTGGTCTTGTATTTGACGGATTCAATGATGTCAAA
>NZ_FR886744.1:33072-45003 GCF_000436615.1 Blautia sp. CAG:237 | reverse complement strand
CCGCGAGGTGTTTTGGCATAAATATGCCAAAATCCCGAGACATGCGGGGCAAAATGCTATCACCGAAGGTGATGTGGAATGCATTTTGACCAAGTTACAGCGAATATAATGAGCAGTAACTTACCGAGATAGGAGTAAAATAAATGAGAAAGAACAGCATTAAGAATACAAGGATCAACGGAGAGGTTCAGAAAGAACTTAGTACGATCATCAGAAATGAAGTCAAAGATCCTCGCATTCATCCAATGACTTCTGTCATGGCTGTGGAAGTTGCACCTGACCTCAAGACCTGCAAGGCATTTATCAGTGTCCTTGGCAGCAAAGAGGCCAAGGATGCGACCATCCAGGGTCTTAACAAGGCAGAAGGTTATATCAGAAGACAGCTTGCAAAGAACCTGAATTTAAGGAATACACCGGAGATCCGTTTCATCCTGGACGAATCCATTGAATACGGTGTAAACATGTCCAAGCTGATCGACGATGTAACCAGAAAAGATGCTCAGGCAGGAAAACCGGACGAGGAAGAATAAGCCAGTCCGGATCCTGACCAGAAGAGCAGTGCATACAGAATAAGAGAGGATATCATGAAAAATATTTCAGAAGTGCTGGAAGGCGTGAAAACAATAGGAATTGGTGGTCATGTCCGACCGGATGGTGACTGTGTCGGTTCCTGTATGGCTTTGTATCTGTATATCAGAACTTATTTTCCGGATGTGGATGTAAGCGTATATCTCGACCATCCGAAGCCGATCTTTGGACATATCGATCATATCGATGATATCAAAACAGAAGTAGAAGAGGGCAGAGAATTTGATCTGTTCATTACCTGCGATGTCAGCGCGCGTGACCGCCTGGCAGTTGCGGGAGATGCTTTTGACCATGCGGCAAAAACCGTCTGCATCGATCATCATGTGAGCAATCCGGGATTTGCGGATGTCAACTATATCCGCGGAGAAGTCAGCTCCTGCTGCGAAGTCCTCTACGGACTCCTGGATCCGGACAAAGTAAACCGTCCGATCGCGACAGCAGTCTATACAGGAATGATCCATGATACAGGAGTATTCCAGTATTCTTCCACTTCCCCGGATACGATGCGTATCGCAGGAGAACTGATGAAGCAGGAGATCCCTTTCAGCAAGATCATTGATGAATCTTTTTATGAGAAGACATATCTTCAGCTTCAGGTCATGGGCCGTGTTCTGGCAGAGAGCATTCTTCTCCAGAACGGCAAATGCACCGTAGGCTACCTCCGCAGAAGAGATATGGAATTTTATGGAGTTGAGGGAAGTGACCTTGACGGGATCGTCAGCCAGCTTCGTCTGACAAGGGGCGTGGAAGTCGCGATCTTTATCTATGAGACTGAGACACAGCATTTCAAGGTTTCCCTCCGTTCCAACGGCAAGGTGGATGTGAGCAAAGTTGCCGTATTCTTTGGCGGCGGCGGTCATACAAGAGCAGCGGGCTGTGACCTTGAGGGCTCCATGTATGACGTTATCAATAATCTGACCGCAGAGATCGAGAAACAGTTCTGCGAAGAGGAGGCATAATGGACGGAGTTCTGGTCATTCGCAAAGAGAAAGGCTACACTTCTCATGATGTGGTCGCAAAACTTCGTGGGATCCTCCACATGAAAAAGATCGGTCATACCGGAACACTGGATCCTGATGCGGAGGGAGTTCTTCCTGTTGTTCTCGGCAGAGCGACCAAGCTGGTCGATCTTCTGACCGAAAAGCGCAAGACATACGAGGCACTTCTTCACCTCGGGATTGAGACAGACACACAGGATATGACAGGAACGGTTCTGAATGAAAAGCCGGTCACTGTTTCTGAAGAAGAAGTAAAAGCTGTAATCGAGAGTTTCCTCGGAGAGCAGGAGCAGATCCCGCCGATGTACTCCGCGCTCAAGGTAAACGGAAAGAAGCTGTATGAACTCGCAAGAGAAGGCAAGACCGTCGAGCGCAAAGCCCGCCCGGTCTGCTTTTATGAGATAGAGATCCTTGAAATGGATCTTCCGATGGTACGTTTTTCTGTTACATGCAGCAAGGGAACTTATATCCGGACTCTGTGCCATGATATTGGACAGAAACTGGGCTGCGGTGCCTGCATGGAAGAGCTTACCCGTACAGCATCCGGTGAGTATCGCTGGGAAGACAGCATCACACTGGATGAAGTACAGAAAGAAATGGAAGAAGGAATCCTTGAGAAGAGGATTCTTTCTATTTCAGAAGTGCTCAAGGCTTATCCGGAGATCCGCTGCAATAAATTCGGAGACAGGCTTCTTCTGAATGGCAATGCGCTTCCAGATAATATGACAGAAACACAGCACAAAAAAGGCTGGGTGCGGATGTGCACCAGCGAGGGGAATTTCCTGGGGATCTACGAGTGGGACAATAAGAGACACCGTTATCAGCCTCAGAAAATGTTCCTCTGAAACATCGGAGATAAGCAGGAGTCAGAACACATGGAATACATCAAGATCGAAGGACAGTTTCCAAAGTTTTCCAACTGTGCGGTAACGCTGGGGAAATTTGACGGAATTCATCGCGGACACAGGAAACTGATCCAGAAGATTCTGGAACACAAAAAAGAATATGGTACAACTTCCGTAGTTGTAGCTTTTGTGTCCGACCGTCAGACCATCCTCACAGGGGAAGAGAGGAGACTGCTTCTCGAAGATATGGGCGTGGATGTCCTTCTGGAATGCCCGTTGAATGAGCAGATCAGACATATGAAAGCGGATCAGTTTATCCGCCAGATTCTGATCGGTTCTCTGCAGGCATCCTTCGTGGTAGTCGGAGAGGATTACAGATTCGGATATGAACGCAAAGGCACGCCGGACCTTCTTAGGAAAGCCGGTCTGAAATATGGCTATGAAACAGAGATCGTCCCGAAGGAAATGGACGGAAGCCGCAAGATCAGCAGTACCTTCATCCGTGAAGAACTGAAGAAGGGCAATATGCACAAGATCTCAGAGCTTCTCGGAACAGATTTCTTTGTGGCAGGAGAGGTAGAGCATGGCAAAGGTCTGGGACACAAGAAA
The DNA here is from genome assembly GCF_000436615.1 of Blautia sp. CAG:237. Taxonomy (NCBI): domain Bacteria; kingdom Bacillati; phylum Bacillota; class Clostridia; order Lachnospirales; family Lachnospiraceae; genus Blautia; species Blautia sp. CAG:237. The sequence goes on along the minus strand of NZ_FR886744.1, from coordinate 41,963 downwards.
TTTTTCCCGACCACAAACCTGGTCCCGCCGAAACAGAAGCTGATGCCGCCGAACGGTGTCTATGTGACAGTGTCAAAATTTGGCGACACAGAGTATCAGGGAATCACCAATGTCGGATACAAGCCGACCGTCGGAGAGGATTTCCTGGGTGTTGAGACCTATCTTTTTGACTGTGATGAGGATCTGTATGGAAAGGACTGTATCGTTTTCTTCCGCAAATTCCAGCGCCCGGAGCACAAATTTGCTTCTTTTGAGGCGCTCAAAGCACAGATCGCGAGGGACATCGAGGCAGGCCATGCTTTTTTTGAAAAATAAGTTCAAAAAATAAATAATTATGTTGTTTACACGCCAGATGTTTTATGCTATACTATTTGAGGTGTAAATCAGCCCATATTCAGAGATTGGAATCTCCAACCGTTTCTTAATATGCGGCGGTTCATTAATAATAATATTTTTAAGGAGGAAATCACAATGATTTCAAAAGAAAAAAAACAGGCAATCATGAAAGAATATGCAAGATGCGAGGGTGACACAGGTTCACCGGAAGTACAGGTAGCAGTTCTTACAGCAAGAATCCAGGAGCTGACAGAGCATTTACAGACACATCACAAAGATCATCACTCCAGACGTGGTCTTCTGAAGATGGTTGGTCAGAGACGTGGACTTCTGGCATACCTGAAGAAAACAGACATCGAAAGATACCGTGCACTGATTGAGAAATTAGGTTTAAGAAAATAATTAGTATACGGACGGGGCGGATAAACCATCCGCCCCATTTTTAAATCACAAAACAAAATAGACAGAAGTTATTTCCGAGACTACTGAAAAGTTCATCAGGAAAGATCCGGGTGGTTTTTTCAGTTGTTTCGGACTTCTGTAAAATTAAAACGCAAGAAATAAAAGGAGAAAAAGTATGTACAAAAGTTATTCTATGGAATTAGCCGGCAGAACACTGACTGTAGATATCGGTCGTGTTGCAAAACAGGCTAACGGCGCAGCTCTGATGCATTATGGTGATACAACTGTGCTTTCTACTGCAACAGCATCCAAGGAGCCAAGAGAAGGAATCGATTTCTTCCCTCTGAGCGTTGAATATGAGGAAAAAATGTATGCAGTAGGCAAGATTCCAGGAGGATTCAATAAAAGAGAAGGAAAGGCAAGCGAGCATGCGATCCTGACATCCCGTGTTATTGACCGTCCGATGCGTCCGCTGTTCCCGAAGGACTACAGAAATGACGTAACTCTGGTAAACATGGTTATGTCCGTAGATCCTGAGTGCAACCCGGAGATCCCGGCTATGCTTGGTTCTTCCATCGCAACCTGCATTTCCGATATCCCGTTTGACGGTCCGTGCGCTACCACGCAGGTAGGTCTGATCGACGGCGAGTTTATCATCAACCCGTCCCTGGCTCAGAAAGAACTTTCTGACCTTCAGCTGACTGTTGCTTCCACAAGAGAGAAAGTTATCATGATCGAAGCCGGCGCAAATGAAGTACCGGAAGATACCATGATCGAAGCAATCTACAAAGCTCATGATGTAAACCAGGAGATCATCCGTTTCATCGACAAGATCGTAGCAGAGTGCGGCAAAGAGAAACATCTCTACGCTTCCTGCGCAGTTCCGGAAGAACTGTTCGAGGCGATCAAGAAGATCGTTCCGTCCGAAGAGATGGAAGAAGCTGTCTTCACAGACGATAAACAGACAAGAGAAGAAAACATCCGTGAGATCACAGCAAGACTTCAGGAAGCATTTGCAGACAATGAAGAATGGCTGGCTGTTCTCGGAGAAGCAGTATATCAGTATCAGAAGAAAACTGTCCGCAAGATGATCCTTAAGGACCACAAACGTCCGGACGGCCGTCAGATCACACAGATCCGTCCTCTGGCAGCAGAAGTAGACATCATCCCGAGAGTTCATGGTTCCGCTATGTTCACCCGTGGACAGACACAGATCTGCACCATGACAACTCTGGCTCCGCTTTCTGAGGCACAGAGAATTGACGGACTTGACGAGTTTGAAACATCCAAGAGATATATGCACCACTACAACTTCCCGTCCTACTCTGTAGGTGAGACCAAACCATCCAGAGGACCGGGACGTCGTGAGATCGGTCACGGTGCACTGGCAGAGAGAGCTCTTGTTCCGGTACTTCCGTCAGCAGAAGAGTTCCCATATGCGATCCGTACTGTATCTGAGACATTTGAATCCAACGGTTCTACTTCTCAGGCAAGTATCTGTGCATCTACCATGTCCCTTATGGCAGCAGGTGTACCGATCCGCAAACCGGTTGCCGGTATCTCCTGTGGTCTTGTTACAGGTGCAACAGACGATGATTACATTGTACTGACAGATATCCAGGGACTTGAGGACTTCTTCGGAGATATGGATTTCAAGGTTGCAGGTACACATGACGGTATCACAGCAATCCAGATGGATATCAAGATCCATGGTCTGACAAGACAGATCGTAGAAGAAGCGATCCGCAGAACAAAAGAAGCAAGAGAGTACATCCTTACAGAGGTTATGGAGAAATGCATCGCAGCTCCTCGTGACCATGTAAATAAATATGCACCGAAGATCGTTCAGATCCAGATCGATCCTCAGAAGATCGGTGATGTAGTCGGACAGAGAGGAAAGACCATCAATGCGATCATTGAGCGTACAGGCGTTCAGATCGATATCACAGATGAAGGTTCCGTATCTATCTGCGGTGTTGACCAGCACGGAATGGATGAAGCCAAGAAGATGATCAAGACCATCGCAACAGATTTCGAGGCAGGACAGATCTTTGAGGGAACTGTCGTAAGCATCAAGGAATTTGGCGCTTTCGTTGAGTTTGCTCCTGGCAAAGAAGGAATGGTCCACATTTCCAAGATCAGTGACCACAGAATCAACAAAGTAGAGGACGTTCTTACTCTTGGCGACAAAGTAAAAGTAATCTGCCTTGGCAAAGACAAGATGGGCAGAATGAGTTTCAGTATCAAGGATGTACCGGAAGAAGCATAAAAATGAGATATCATAATATAACCAAGGACGATATGCTGAACGGAGACGGACTCCGTGTGGTACTCTGGGTTGCAGGCTGCAATCACTGCTGCCGGGAATGCCAGAATCCCATCACTTGGGATCCGAACGGAGGCCTTCCTTTCACCGAAAAAGAAGAAGCAGAGATTTTTGCCGAACTGGATAAGGATTATATCAGCGGAATCACTTTCTCAGGAGGGGATCCGCTTCATCCGTCCAATATTTCAGCCGTAACCGCCCTTGCACGCAAGATCAGAACAAAATATCCAGACAAGACCATCTGGCTTTATACAGGTTCACGCTGGGAAGAAATCCAGCAGGAAGAGATCGTCCGTTATCTGGATGTGCTCGTAGATGGTGAATTCCAGGTGGACAAGCTGGATCAGAGTCTGAAATGGAAAGGATCTTCGAACCAGCGCGTGATCAACGTTCCGGCGACACTTCGGGAGCAGAAGATCGTTCTTCATGCAGACTGAGAGATCCAGGAGGAAAACATGAAGAGAATCGCAAAATTTCACAAAGTAAGTGAAGAGCGTTTTGTGGCAGACTGGAAGGATACTTTTCCGGAGACACAGGAAAGCGCGATCACTGACATTTACAATGAGATTAAACTTCCGGCAAGAGCAACTGCAGGAAGTGCAGGATATGATTTCTATGCACCTGTCGATCTGACACTGAACCCGGGAGAGACTGTCAAGATCCCTACCGGTATCCGCGTCGAGATGGAGCAGGACTGGGTTCTGAAATGCTATCCGAGAAGCGGACTGGGATTCAAATACCGTCTGCAGCTCAACAATACGGTTGGAATCATTGACAGCGATTATTTCTATTCTGACAATGAGGGACATATTTTTGCAAAGATCACCAATGACAGCAACGAAGGCAAATCTGTCAGCATTCAGGCTGGCACAGGCTTCATGCAGGGAATCTTTGTAGAATACGGAATCACTGTAGATGATGACGCAAAGGGTGTCCGCAACGGTGGATTTGGAAGCACCACCCAGAAATAAAGATATAGATACAGCAAATATAAAAGCGGAGTTTCCGGACTTGAATATCCCGAATACTCCGCTTATTTTGTGCTGTGAAATAGTAAATTGAATGAATAGAAGTCTCTGTTATTCTAACGGTGCGCCTGCTGCCTCTGCCTTACGTGCATTGTCAAGAACAATGTCAAAAGCTGTAGCTGCTGCCTGATATTCAGCATCATCATCGATGTTGGCAAGCATCGGATCGCCCTTCTCTGTGCGGGAGAAACGGTACAGATAAACTTCACCGTTCTGGTTCTGACCATTCTCATCCAGTGGAAGGAGTGCAATATACTCCTGTGCATCTACCGGGAAGATCGTAAGGATCGCGCATTCTACTTCGGTATCGTCGTCCAGTGTCAGAGTAATGGTGTTGTGCTGTTCCTCAGAAGCATTACCGCCGCAGTCCAACCCACAGCTTGCACAGTCACTCGGTGCACATGCAGAATTTGTAAATTCGTCACTCATAATTGATATTCCTCACTTTTGTTTTTCTTTTGGTTATTTTATTCATTTTATCAGAAAATACGGGGATTTACAACGGTTGTTCTGTGCAAAAAATAAAAAAATGTATTTCAACTCACTCTGGAATCATGTATAATAAATAAAGACAGACTATGAAGATGGAAATGAAGGAGATACACAATGAAATTTGTTTCATGGAATGTAAATGGAATCCGTGCATGCCTTACCAAAGGCTTTGAAGAGAGGTTTCAGGAACTGGATGCAGATATTTTCTGCCTGCAGGAGACGAAATGCCAGGAGGGACAGGTCAAACTTGAGCTTCCGGGCTATCATCAGTACTGGAACTACGCAAACAGAAGAGGATATTCCGGAACGGCAATCTTTACGAAACAGGAGCCGCTTTCGGTTTTTTATGGAATTGGAATAGAGGAACACGACAAAGAAGGCCGTGTGATCACACTTGAATTTGAGAATTTTTATTTCGTGACAGTATACACGCCGAATTCACAGAGCGAGCTGAGACGGCTTGAGTACCGAATGGAGTGGGAGAGAGATTTTCTTGCTTATCTTCTCGGGCTTCAGGAGAAGAAGCCTGTCATCTGCTGCGGCGATCTGAATGTTGCACATCAGGAGATCGACCTCAAGAATCCTAAGACAAACCGTAAGAATGCCGGCTTTACAGACGAGGAGAGAGCATGCTTTACAAAGGTTCTTGAGAGTGGATTTATCGATACATTCCGCTATTTTTATCCGGATCAGGAGGGAAGCTATTCCTGGTGGTCCTACCGCTTCAAGGCGCGTGAGAAGAACGCAGGATGGAGGATTGACTATTTTATCGTTTCGCCTGCACTGAAGGATAAACTGCAGGATGCATCGATCCACACAGAGATCATGGGCTCAGACCATTGTCCGATCGAGCTGGACATGGAATCATTCTGAGAGTAAATACAAGAAGGAGAAAAAGTTATGTACGATCAAAGCAGGCTTTTGGTGCACGAGGGCAATCCGATGCTGCCTGGTGCTACGAAAGTTTCTGGGGGAATGAATTTTGCGGTGGAGGTTCCCTGTGATACAGAGGCCTCGCTGATCCTGTACCGAAAGGGAGAGAAGGAGCCGGAGGCTGAGATTCCTTTTGCAGAATCAAACAGGACCGGTCGGATGTGTGCGATGATGGTATCCGGGTTTAAGCCGGAGCAGTATGAATATAATTTTCGGATAGATACAAAGATCTGTCAGGACCCATATGCCCGCGGGCTGGCTGGAAGAGAGACATTTGGCAGAGTGTCAGAGGATAAGGACGAGCACAGGATCCGCTGCAGTTTTCCGAATCTGAGAGAATACAACTGGGAAGGCGACGTTTCCCCAGGGATCTCCTATCAGGATATGATCCTCTACAAAGTCCATGTCAGAGGCTACACCAGACAGGCGAAGGTGGCACCAAAGAAAAGAGGTACTTTTGCAGGGCTTAAGGAGATGATCCCTTACTGGAAGGAACTTGGGATCAATGCAGTCGAGCTGATGCCGGCATATGAATTTATGGAGAGGTCCACAGTGGAGCCGGGTAAGGCGATGATCCGCCAGAAACATCACAAGGATAAAGTTAACTACTGGGGTTACCTCCCGGGATTTTATTTTGCACCCAAAAGTGCCTACTGTGCGACGAAGAAACCACACAAGGAATTCTGTGACATGGTGAGAGCTTTCCACGAAGCAGGGATCGAATGCATCATGGAAATGTATTTCCCGGCAGATACCGCTCCGATGAAGGCACTTTATGCGCTGTGGTTCTGGAAGAAATATTATCATGTAGATGGATTTCATCTGCTGGGTGATGGCGTTCCGGGAGAACTGATCGAGAGAGATCCGTTCCTCTATGGTGTCAAAAAGATGTTTTCCGACATTTCCGGACAGCCGGAGAAAGAAAACATGCTGGCAGAGTACAACAGAGGGTTTATGCAGGATATGCGCCGCCTTCTCAAGAGCGACGAGGGAATGGTCGCGGGGGCACAGTTCCATATCAAGCGTAACACAGGCGATTTCGGGACCATCAACTATATGGCAAGCCAGGACGGTTTTACCTTGTATGATACAGTGACTTACAATTACCGTCACAATGAGGCAAATGGTGAGGACAATCACGATGGAAGTGATTATAACTATTCCTGGAACTGTGGAGTAGAGGGTGCGTCCAGGAAGCAGGCCATCCGCCGCCTGCGTGAACAGCAGCTTCGAAATGCGTTCCTGATGCTGCTTCTGAGCCAGGGAACACCGATGATCTATGGCGGAGATGAGTTCGGCAATTCTCAGAATGGAAACAACAATGCCTGGTGCCAGGACAACAGTGTGGGCTGGACGGACTGGAAATGCATGAAGAAGCAGGAGAAGCTTTTTTCCTTTGTAAAAAAAGCAATCGCGTTCCGCAAAGATCATCCGATCCTCCATATGCCGAATGAACTGAGAAGCGTAGACTATATGGCAAAAGGTTTCCCGGATGTTTCCTTCCATGGAGAGCGTGCATGGTTCTTAAACATGGAAAACACCAGCCGCCTTATCGGCATCATGTACTGCGGAGCATATGCACAGAAGCCGGATGGAACGGATGACGACTTCCTTTATATAGGATACAATTTCCACTGGGAGAAACGAAATATCGCACTGCCGAATCTTCCGGACGGAATGACCTGGAAAAAGATCGCCGACACTTCAGATCAGGAGGAGAAGAACTGGTTCCAGGATGGCAAAGAAACTTACAAAAAAACAATAGACATCAATCCACGTACCATTGTGGTACTGGTGGCAAGGCAGGGGGAGATTGAGAATGCATCCGTGGCTGCACTTCAAGACGATAACAAGGCATAAATTACTGGTGATGAAATATTGTTTCCGGATCGGCTTATATAAACAGGGACTGCTTCACGACCTTTCCAAGTATACACCGGCAGAATTTCTGGTGGGATGTAAATATTATCAGGGAACGAGAAGCCCGAATAATGCAGAGAGGGAAGATATCGGAGTGTCCACTTCCTGGCTCCATCACAAGGGCAGGAACAAGCATCATTTTGAGCACTGGGTCGACTATTCTCTTGATGGGGAGCATGTGATCATGGGGGCGCAGATGCCGCGTAAATATGTGGCAGAGATGGTCATGGACCGGATCAGCGCATCCAGGAATTACCTTGGAGATGCCTATGACGACAGCCAGCCGTTGGATTATTTTCTCAAGAGCAAAGAAAAACTCTGGTTCATCCACCCACAGACAAAGAAGGAACTGGAGGCGCTTCTTCGCATTTTGAATGATCATGGCGAGGAAAAATTACTTCATTATATTAAGCACAGATATCTGAAAGAAGAAACAAGAAAGATCAAATATTGAGATATAGCAGGAATTAGAGTTTAAAAAGCCTTTTTTTCATCGAAACAGATTGAAATTCGATGAGGAGAGGGCTTTTTTTATTATAATAAACAGTATATAACAGTTGACAACAGCACTATGCTGTTATATACTGTTTATAGAAGGAGGGATGAAGTTGAATCTTATCATAAACCATACTTCCATGGAACCGATCTACGAGCAGATCATGGCACAGATCAAGGCAGAAGTGATCGAGGGGACGCTGACTGCAGGGGATGCACTTCCCTCGGTGCGTGCACTGTCCAGAGAACTGAAGATCAGTGCTCTTACAGTAAAAAAAGCCTACGACAGTCTGGAAGCAGAAGGACTGGTCGTGACTGTCCATGGCAAGGGAAGTTTTATCGCGAATACCAATCAGGAACTTTTGATGGAGGAGCGTCGCAAGGAGCTGGAGAAAGAGCTGGAAGAAGCGGTACGTAAAGCGCGTGTTGGAGGCTTAACGGCAAAGGAGATACGTGAATCATTTGAGATCATAATGGAGGATGAGATATGTTAGTGCAGCTGGATCATGTAAGGAAAACATATGGCAGTTTTACACTGGAACTGAATATGCAGATCCCAGAGAATCAGATCATCGGGCTGATTGGGGCGAACGGGGCAGGCAAGAGTACGACATTCAAGCTGATGCTTGGACTTATCCGTCCGGACCAGGGAAGCGTGGAGATATTTGGCAAAAATGCTGCCGATCTTGGCGCAGAGGAGAAACAGGAGATAGGAGCTGTATTCTCTGACAGCGGCTTTTCCGAATATCTGAAAGTACAGCAGCTTATTCCGGTCATGAGCCGCTTTTATCCGGATTTTCAGGAAAAAGAGTTTCGTGAAAGATGCGAAAGATTCCAGATCCCGCTGAATAAACAGATCAAAGAGTTTTCCACAGGAATGAAAGCGAAGCTGAATGTACTTCTTGCGCTCAGCCATGGCAGCAGGCTACTGCTCCTTGACGAGCCGACGGCGGGGCTGG
>NZ_FR886744.1:25977-33056 GCF_000436615.1 Blautia sp. CAG:237 | reverse complement strand
CGAGCCGACGGCGGGGCTGGATGTGGTCGCAAGAGAAGAGATCCTTGATCTTCTGCGGGAATATATGGAGATTCCGGGACGCTCTATCGTGATCAGTTCACATATTTCCGGCGATCTGGAACATTTCTGTGATGACCTGTACATGATCCATGGAGGCAAGATCGTCCTTCATGAAGAGACAGACCGTATTCTTGAGGAATATGGATTCCTCAAAGTATCAGATCAGGAATACGAGGCCCTTGACAAAGAATATCTTCTGCGTGTGAGAAAAGAGCCCTTCGGCTACAGTTGTCTGACAGACCAGAAGAACTATTATCTGGAAAACCACCCGGGGATCGTAGTCGAAAAAGGAAGCGTAGATGAAGTGATTTCCATGCTGGTGAAAGGAGAGAGATTATGAGCGGTTTATTAATGAAAGACCTGGAATTACTCAAGGTAAATATAAAAACGTATTTCATTGTTTTTGCGGTTGGGATCATTTATCTGTTTGTCCAGACAGACGGAAGTATTTTTTTCATAAGCTATATGATCTTTGTAAGTCTCAGTGTCACCGTCGGAACGATTTCCTATGACAGTTATCATCATGGAATGAATTTCCTGATGACCCTGCCATTTACCAGAAAAGAATACGTGATATCCAAATATCTGACCGCAGCAGGCGTTACACTGGCAGCAGGCATTCTTTCCATGATCCCGGGACTTCTCAAAGCGCAGTCTGTCAGTACACGGAAAGAATTCCTCATAAGTACAGGTGCTGTTATGATCTGTGCCGGTATCTTTCTGGCAATCCTGCTCCCGATGCGTCTGAAATACGAAATCGAAAAAAGCCGGATCCTCATGGTCGCACTGGTAGCAGTCATTTCCCTGCTCGCCGCCGGCGGAAAGAAAGCACTGGAACTCTGCAAAGGAAGTGCAACTCTCCATCTCCTGAATACATTTGCCGGATGGCAGATAGCGGCTGCGATGATCGTGGTCATGGTAGTTTGCATGGCGGTGTCTGTGAAGGTCAGTGAGGGGATTATGGAGAGGAAGGAGTTTTGAGACTACAGTAGGAATAGCTAAAAAAGATATATTCAACACCTAAAAACAATATTAGTAACTAAAATATTGACTAAATAAGGAAAACTGGCGTATAATAAATTAAGAAAATAGAATTGTTCATTAAGGAGGGTCGCAGGATGAACGATATTAATATGATAATTGCCAGAAACATCCTCACAATTCTTAAAAAGCAGAATAAAAAGCAGGTTGACCTTGCAGAAGCGTTGCAGACCAATAAGCAGACAATTAGTAAAATGCTTAACGGAGCACGTATGATCAATGCGATAGAGCTGAAACAAATTTCAGATTTTTTGGGTGTTAAAATGGAAGAGCTGACCAAGATTCCAGCACATATTCCAGACACAGATGTTATACATGTATTTATGGGAAAAGTTGAATCTGAACAGGCAAAAAATGCTCTGCAGATTGCAGATAAACTTTCGGATATGATTCTATTCCACAGCAGAGTAAGGGAAAATGGCACAGAAATGATGGAGGTATGAGATTTCTAATGGGCGATATTATTGACGAAAGCTTATACAAAAAGCAGAACATGCAATTTGAAAGAACCAATGAAACAGCAAAAGCATTTGCGGCTAATTATTGCGGAAATACGATAATAAGAGACTCAATATTTGGAATTGCCTCCAATTATGCAAGAAAACGGGAATTATCCCTGGAAATACTCAGATATCCATTTAAAGATGATGAACTTTGGGCTTTTACATTCATAAAAAAAGGAACTATTTTTCTTTGTGTGAATTCCGATCTGCCTGTGTGTAAACAGATTTTTGCAATGGCACATGAACTGTATCATATTCATTGTTATGCAGAAGATATTAATACTAACACAATTACAGGTGGTTCTTTATTAGATTCAAGAACGGCAGACGAAGAGGCAACTTCGCAAGAAGATCTGGAGGCAAATGCGTTTGCCGGTCTGTTGCTAATGCCAGATGCAAGCGTGATAGAACAGTTCAAAATGTTTGGGCTTTCAAAAGAAAAACTGGACGTTGATGGTGTAATTATTTTGATGGATATTTTTGCACTTCCGTATAAAGCAGTTATTTTGCGATTGGTTGAGAGTGGAATAATTGAAGAAAAAAAGGCTAGGGAATTACTGAAAGCAGATTCAAAATACATCACTGATAGAATAAAATTGACAGGTAAAGCAGAGCGATGGCAAAAAGATAGTAATGATCTGATTTATTATGGAAGTCTGCTCGAAAATTTAAAGTTCAATTCAGAACATGATCTGCTTGTCAATACCAGAGAAAAGTCAGACAGAGCATACTTGGAAAAAATCAGCAGAGAATTTCGAAAGGAAAGATAAGGTGAAGGTATGGCAAATGAAAAATATGCTTTGCTTGACACAGATTTTATCTCCAAGATGCATCTCATACGTAAAGATGACCAAAATAAGCTGATTGATAAGATTATGGTAATGCCAAATTATACTTTTTATTGTCATGAGCAGGTAAGTGTTGAACTTTTGCGTCATAATACTGTTGGACCATTGGAATGGTTTAAGGGTAAGGTTAAGAGTAAATTGATATATCTTTATAATGATGAAATGATTCTGGATGAATTGACAGCTATTTATGGAGATTTAGCATTATATATGGAAATAGAAACATAAATCAGCATCATCAAGTTCATGGCTCTCTTCAACAAGATGATATGGTATTGGGAGTAAGAGATGATGCATTTGAAAATTGGGATTATATATATTTTCAAAAATTCTTTCAAAGAATTCAGAAACGAACAGGTGCATTTTATAAAGCATGGATACCACAAATACGTAGATCTGTAGAAGATGCCCCGATTAAGGTGTTTATAATGGGACACTCTCTTGGTATGACAGACAAGGAGATATTAAAAGAGTTTTTTTATGGTAAATATGTCTCTGAAATTACAATTTATTATCATAATCAATATGCATATGAACAATTAGTGATTAGCTTAGTTAATATGTTTGGAAAAGAGTTTGTGATTGAACAAACGGGATCTAATAGAATAAAATTTATCCAATTAGATTCTCCAATAAAAGTTTCTGTGGAAAATGAAATGATTTTTTGATGTTAACTAAATTAAAATGGATGATGACCAAATTGAATTGTTGATGAGGTGATTTGTAAATGGCGATGATGACAGTATATCACGGTGGCTATCAGCCGGTAGAAAAACCGGAAATACGAAAAGGCCGGAATACAAAAGATTTTGGAACAGGATTTTACTGTACCATTATTAAAGAACAGGCACAAAGATGGGCGAGACGTTACGACACTAAGGTAGTTTCGATTTATGACGTACGATTGAATTCTAAGCTGAAAATAAAAGAATTCAAGGAAATGACAGAGGAGTGGCTTGATTTCATTATTTCATGCCGAAATGGGCAGGAACATGACTATGATATTGTCATCGGTGCTATGGCAGATGATCAGATTTATAACTTTATCTCAGATTATATAGATGGTGTGATCACACGAGAACAGTTCTGGGTTCTTGCTAAATTTAAATATCCGACACATCAAATTGTATTCTGTACAGATGCAGCGTTGAAATGCCTGGAATATCGAGATTGTGAGGTGCTTTAATGATTGGAATGGGAAGAGAAACACAAAAGGATAATGACTTGTTTTTTACTTGTAGTTTGATTGATTATATTGCAAGAAAGACTAAGAATATCCGTGCAGATATTGTGAATCAGTTGGGCAAAGAACGGTTGGAAAAGATATATGATCTTGCAGATGTTTATCATTGCGATAACATTGAGCGGGTAAGCGATGACTTTATAGAAGAAGCACAGATAGGTATTGGTACATTTGACAATGTTGGAGAATGTAAATATTCAATTCCATCTCATTGGGATATTGGAAAAGTGTACAAGCGTCTTATAAAACAGGTAGCAAAGTACGAAAATATAAGTATTATTGATGCGTTAATTAAAGTTTACAATTCGTTTATCAGCACTAAAATCGATGACTATAACAGCAGTGTATATTATGAAAATCCTTCGTGTATATTCGAATCGTACAAAGAAAATAAAATGCTTTAAAAATGATAAAATGAAAATAATAAACCGTGATAAATCGTCACAAGTTGAAGATGGAGGAGCAGTACAAAACGTTGACCTTAAAATATTGATCTTTTGGTATACCATAGGAAATATGGAGTTGGAACCATTGATTGCTATTCCTGTTTTCATTCATGATTTTTTGTGTATACATCCTTTTAATGATGGAAATGGCAGAATGAGCCGTCTTCTTACAACATTGCCTTTATATAGAAATGGATTTTATGTTGGAAAGTATGTTTCATTGGAAGCGAAGATTGCAAAGAATAAGGATTTGTACTATTCTGCGCTTGCTGCGTCGCAGACAGGCTGGCACGAAGGAACAGAAGATGTAGTACCATTTATTAAATATCTCCTTGGAACGATCCTTGCTGCCTATAAGGATTTTGAAGACAGAATGAGCCTGGTTGAAACGAAACTTCCTGCACTTGAGATGGTACGCAGAGCAAGCCAAAATAAGATCGGACGTTTTAATAAACAGGATATTCGTGAATTGTGTCCTACACTCAGTGACAGTTCTATTGAGGGAGCTTTAAGAAAACTGGTTGCTGCAGGTGAACTGAAAAAAGAGGAGGGAAAAGGAAAAAATACATGTTATTTTAGACTAACTTAATTTGGTCATAATAGGCCACAATGACTAAATTAAAATGGATGATGACGAAATTAAAAAATAACTGCAGCAGCATAAAAGAAAAATCCCTCCCCCTCTTAAAATAATTAACTGGCGCATTTTCTCGAAATGCGTTATCCTGTAAAAAGAGAATTTGTATTTATGATGCATAAGACAGGAGGAAACCTTTATGGAAAAAAATCAGATTTTTATAAAGAGTGGTACAGAATACAAAAAGATTACAAAAGAACTTCTGGAAGAGAGCAATCTGGAAGAATTGATTGGTGATAAGAACAAGATGATCGGTATCAAGCCAAACATGGTATCTGCATCTGACCCATCCAATGGCGCCACAACACATACCGAGATCATTGCCGGTATACTAGAATACCTAAAGGAGCATGGCTTCCGCAGGATGATGATCCTCGAGGGTTCCTGGGTAGGGGACCGTACTTCGGATGTATTTGAGGTATGTGGTTATCAGCAGATCTGCGATGACTATGACGTGGAATTCCACGACACACAGAAAGACAAGAGTTTCACAAAGGACTGCAGTGGTCTGGAACTCAGGATCTGCAACAGCGTAAAGGATGTCGATTTTCTGATCAATGTACCGGTCATGAAGGGACACTGCCAGACCAAGATCACTTGTGCTCTCAAGAATATGAAGGGACTGATCCCGAACACAGAAAAACGTCATTTCCATTCCATGGGCCTGCACAAACCGATCGCGCACTTAAATACAGGCATCCATCAGGATTTTATCGTAGTCGACAATATCTGCGGCGATCTGGATTTTGAGGATGGTGGAAATCCGGTTGTGATGAACCGCATCTGGACAGCGATGGATCCGGTGCTTGTAGATGCTTATGTCTGTCAGCAGCTCCACTACAAGGTTTCTGACGTTCCATATGTAAAACTTGCCGGAGAACTTGGCGTTGGCTGCTCTGACATTTCCAAAGCGGACATCCGCGTACTGGGTGAAAATGTTCAGCAGAACATCCCGGAACGCCGCAAAGTTGTAGAAGTAGCTGATGCTGTCGAGGAAGTAGATTCCTGCAGTGCCTGCTACGGATACCTCATCCCGGCACTGGACATGCTCAAACAGGAAGGACTTCTCGAAAAACTGCATGAAAAAATCTGTATCGGACAGGGATACAGAGGCAAGAGCGGAGAACTCGGAGTCGGACACTGCACCAGAAACTTCAAACATCATGCAGAAGGCTGCCCGCCGACCGAAAACCAGATCTATGAATTTCTAAAAGAATATATCTCGAAATAAAACATATGGGGGAATGCATCTGCATTCCCCCGATTATTACATTACAGAAATGATTTATCTTTCATAAGCTTCTTTAAGGATCTTCACGATCTCTTCCGTAGTAAATTTACTGCTGTCGATACACAGATCATACTGTCCCATATCCAGCCATTTCTCATCGGTAAAGAATTCGTAATAGGATCTACGTTCTTTATCCATCCTCTTGACCAGTTTGCGGGCACTCTTTTCTTCACGGTCGAGGCGCTCCATGACGTTTTTGACACGGGTCTCAAACGGTGCGTAGATGAATACGCTTAAAGTACGGTCCTGGAGGATATGGTTGGCACATCTTCCTACGATCACGCAGTCTTCCTTATCCGAAAGGGAAAGGATGATATCGCGCTGGAGTTCAAACAGAACATCATTCATCGGAATTGCCCGGTAATCCTGGCTTATCTGAATCTCATGATTTACAGGAAAACTCCATGCTCCTGGCCGTTTCTCATCCACATCAGCAAGATCGCCGAAAGGAATATTCTTGTCCCTGGCTGCGATCTCGATCAGTTCTTTATCATAAAAACCGATTTCAAGTTCCTCTGCGAGAGCCTTGCCGATCGCATGTCCACCGCTTCCATACATTCGATTGATTGTGATAATACGTTTACTCATATAGCGTCCTCCTTTCGAGGGTTACTGTTCACTCCGTTCGCAGTAACTTTCAATTTTTTTCTTGTGAATATTATAACATAATAGTTAGAAAATATCCATAATATACCAAAAATAAATTGAAAATTATTTGTATAAATTAAATAAATCAGATAGAAAAAATGAATTTTAAGGTTCATTTAAGTTTAATTCACCGGGCTTTCACAGATCGCACAATAAGTGAACACACCTTTTTGCTAAAGTATATCCCAGAGACAGAGAACAGGAGATCCGATCACACGGACGGCTTGGAGGGTAAAGATGTTTCATAAGGGAAGAAAAGTGAAAAAATCCAAAAAGAAAAAAATAATAAGTCTGATCGTTGTCGTAGCAGTGGCAGGAACGTCAGGAGCGGTAGTCTACAGGAAAGTGAGACGGCCGGTGGC
>NZ_FR886744.1:0-25946 GCF_000436615.1 Blautia sp. CAG:237 | reverse complement strand
GGCCGGTGGCAGCAGCCACAGAAGTCAGCAAGGTACAGACAGCAGAAGTAAAAAAAGGAAATATCTCAAATACGATCACAGGAACCGGAAATCTGGAGCTGGATGATGCAGAGGCGGTGTCGATCCCGTCAGGATTGACGATCGGAGACGTTCTGGTTGAAAGCGGAGACTACGTTTCGGCGGGAACGGTTCTGGCAAACGTTGACAGCGCATCCGTACAGACTGCAATAGATGAGATCCAGAGCGAACTGGAGGAGCTGGATGAGAAAATCCGCACCTGCCAGGAAGACGAGGATGCAAATGCAGTTGTAAGCTCGGTGTCAGGCAGAGTGAAGGCGATCTATGTTGAAGAAGGATCGGATGTTGCAGATATCATAACAGAAAAAGGCGCATTGATAGAGCTGTCACTGGACGGATATATGGCAGTATCTATCGAAAAAACAGATTCTGTAGCGGCAGGATGAACCGTATCTTCGGTATCTGTGACCGAAAATGAATCCGTCAGTGCAGATGATGAGCTTCTGGTCCTGGAAGGGACGGAGAGCAGTGCGGAATATGAAAAATTGCTGCTTGTCCGTAAAGCAAGGACAGAAACACTACAGAAATTTGCACAGCTTGCCAGATCGCCGCAGATCATTGCAGAGCAGGATGGAATCGTACAGGACGTAAATGTGGCAGCAAGCGGAACGACTTCCTCAGAATCTTCTGCGCAAAGCAGTACCACCAGCGGTGCGGGAAATGCATCACAGATGGCATATACAGGGCAGGATCTTTCGGATCTTACCTTTACACAGCTCTCTTTTGATGACGGGACAACACCGGTCATTGTGGAGGAAACAGAAAATAATTCCGATGACACGCAGGATACCGTACAGGATCAGCAGATTGCTTTTTCCATAGTGGGAAGTGGAAACTCGACAGGCTCTCTTGCAGTGATTCCGGCGCCGGTGACCGGTCAGACACCAGTGACAGACATTTCTGCTTCAGGCGGTATCTATTCGGGAGTGATCACCTGGAACCCGGCTGACAGTGTCTTTGCAGCAGGGACAGGATATAAGGCATTGGTCGTTCTTTCGGCAGCAGAGGGCTATTGCTTTACCACGGTAAGCATTCAGGGGATTGAGACAGGAACAGTATCCGGTGTGCAGATCTCTGATAATGGAAAAACACTGGAATTTCAGATGGTATTTCCGGAAACTGCAGCGGAAAACAATAATTCAGGTGACCAGATCGGCGATAATGGTAATTCCGGACAGGAATCAGATTCGACTGTAACAGATGGAAGTACATCACAGAGTTCATCGAATGAACAGCAGTCAAATGAACAGCAGGATACAACAGGCAGCACACAGAATAACGAAAACAGCAGCACTACACAAAATTCAGCCGCAGCAGGAAACAGTAACAGCCAGAGTGCACAGGTGGGTCAAAGCACCGGAAGCACAGGTGCAAGTGCCAGTGGAACTGCAGGCACAGCAGACAGCACTTCCACATCCAAAGAAGACAGCACGGAGGACGCTGTAGATTCCGCCAGCCAGTACAGCACCGATGTCACAGCTTTTACGATCTCACCGGACGAGAACAGACTTCTTTCGGTAAGTGTGGATGAACTCGATATCAACTCTGTAGAACTCGGTCAGAAAGCAGTCGTGACTTTTGACGCGATCGAGGATCAGGAATTTGAAGGCGAAGTGACAAAGATTGGAAACACGGCAAGCGTCAGCGGCGGAGTTGCCAAATATACGATCACGATCACAATTCCAGAAGATGACAAGATGAAACAGGGCATGAACGCTTCCGCGACGATCACGATCGAAGACCGTGAAGATGTCCTTACCCTTCCAATGAATGCACTGCAGGAAAAAGGGGACCGCACCTTTGTATATACCGAAAAAGATGACGATGGAAATCTTTTCGGCGAGACAGAAGTGACGACGGGGCTTTCTGATGGAAGTACCGTTGAGATCACAGACGGACTGGAAGAGGGTACGACGGTGTATTATCTCCGTTCAGAGAGCAGTTCTTCCGGCAGCAGTACAGATATGCCAGACATGCAGATGCCGGATATGAGCGGAGGCGGCATGGATGGCGGCGGTATGCCGCAGATGGACGGAAACGGCGGTGGTGATATGAGTGGAGGTCCTGGCGGCGGAGGCGGTCAGGGCGGACCGGGAAAGTAGGTGACGGAAAATGAGACTTCTGCAGTCTTTCAAGATGGCATGGCATGCAGTTTCCACAAATAAGCTCCGTACTTTCCTGACAATGCTTGGGATCATGATCGGTGTGGTTGCACTGGTGGTCCTGGTGTCCATTGCGGACGGCGCGACAACCTCTGTTACCGATGAGATTTCCGGGATGGGCTCCAGCTACCTGACCGTTACGATCAGCGATGACAAGGAAAATCCACTCAAATTAAGTGAGATTTCCGGTTTTGCCGAGCCGGATGAAGTGGATGCGGCTGCACCGATGGCAAGAACCAGCGTGACAGCAAAAAGCGGCTACACAAGCGAATCCATGACCCTGATCGGAACAACGGGCAGCTATCTGGACATCCAGCAGATGGAGATACAATACGGACGTTTCATCAAAAACGCTGATGTGGAAAACAACACCAATGTCGTGGTCCTCACTTACGATACAGCGGTAGAGCTTCTGGGAAGGGCAGATGTCGAAGGCGAAAAGATTTCTCTCAACGGCAAAAGCTTCCTGGTTATCGGAGTGCTGACGGAGGACAGTTCCTCTTCACTTACAAAGGGAACAAATATGATGAGCAGCAGTTCTGACGACGAGGATTCCGGCAGTTCCGTGGTCCTTGAAGGATACATTCCGTTTTCTACCATGACACGCCTTGCAGATAATATCCTGAATGTGACACAGTTCTGTGCTTCTGCGACCAGCGAGGAGACTCTGGATGAAGCCGAAAATGCCCTGACAGAGCTCCTTATGGAGCGGTTTGAATACGATGAGGATGCTTTTTCTATCTCAGATCAGTCGGAGATCATGGATACGATGGAAAGTGTCAACAGCACGATGGCACTGATGATCGGTGGTATCGCAGCAATCTCCCTTCTGGTCGGCGGCATCGGGATCATGAACATTATGCTGGTCTCCGTGACAGAGCGTACCAGGGAGATCGGAATCCGAAAAGCGATCGGGGCCTGCAAGAGAACGATCATGATGCAGTTTCTTCTGGAAGCGCTGATCGTCAGTATCATGGGCTGCTTCGCCGGAATCGGACTTTCGTGGGTGATCCTGAAGCTTGTGGGGATTTTTACCCCGTCCATGCAGTTTACGATGGATATGCGTGTGGTATGGGTCTCCGTAGCATTTACAGGTCTGATCGGTATCATCTTCGGCCTGTACCCGGCCAACAAAGCAGCCAGAAAAAAGCCGATCGACGCACTTCGCTATTCAGGTTAAACAGCGATAAAAATCGTGTCGAACGAAAATTGTTGACCCTCGCAGAGAATACTCTTATAATAATGATATCTGCAGATCGATCCATAACAACCAAGTCTTCCAAAGCCCTATCAAGAAAAAATACTTGACAGGAGCACGATTATTAAATATAATTTTCTTATAAATTACGAAAATATTACAGAAAAAATAATTTCAGAAAAGAAGACATAATGAAATTGCAAGGATTATAAGAGTATGAAGAAATCAGAATTATCAGAGAATCAGAACCCGGAGCCCGTTAAGGGTAAGAATAAGACGAACAACAGGAAGAGACTGCCAGCCTCATTGAGAGCCTTTGTTTCACTGAGCGTATGTGCCGCTACCGTACTGACCGTATCCGGCGGTCTTAAGATCGCGGACAGCCTTAATAAGCAGAACAGAGTCTATGCGGCAGCAGACAGCACAGGAAGCAGTATTTATGAAGGTGCGAATTATGATCTGCCATCAGGGATCGCAGGTGTGGCTTCCGGCGTGAGTGGGACTCCTTCTGCGGGAATGACGATCAACCGTATCGGAACTTCCTGCGAGGACGTGATCGTAGGCCAGCGCGTACAGAAGATCACCAGCCAGGCAGTTGAGATGAATGTCAGTGAATCCATGGCAACGACCATCGACGATTTTGATTCCAAGGTCGTATCTTCTGCGAAGATGATGTCCGATGAGGATTATCAGAACCTTCTGCAGATCGTGGAGGCAGAAGCAGGAACAGAGGATATCAAGGGCAGGATCATGGTTGCCAATGTGATCATGAATCGTGTGAAATACAGTGAATTTCCAGATAATGTCACAGATGTCATCTGGGAGTATGATAATGGCGTAGCTCAGTTTTCGCCGGTCGAGGACGGACGGATTTCAGAAGTCACTGTTTCACAGGAGACGAAGGATGCCGTCAGACAGGTTCTTGAGGGAACGGATTATTCCCAGGGTGCGCTGTTCTTTATCCAGAAATCAGCCGCGGCCAGGGACAATATCTCCTGGTTTGACAAGAACCTCAAGAAGCTGTTCAAGCACGGTGTACATGAATTTTATACATATCCGGATGAGGTGCTTGCAGCACACTAGAATACAGGGACAACGTATACAGCTCCGAGAGAATGAGAATCTTTCGGAGCTTTTTGAATTTTACTATGGAATTTTACACGTTACCGTGGTATACTATGACAAAAATCAAAAAAGAACCAAAGAAAGGCAGGAAGGATACATGCAGGTATTATATAAGAGCACCAGAGGCAAAGGCGAGACAGTAACAGCGTCTATGGCTATTTTGAAAGGACTTTCCGAAGACGGAGGTTTGTTCGTACCTACTTCTATTCCGAAACTGGATGTTCCTGTAGAGAAACTTGCTCAGATGACATATCAGGAAACAGCCTATGAAGTTATGAGCCGTTTTCTTACAGATTTTACAGAAGAAGAGCTGAAGAACTGTATTGCAAATGCATACGATGAGAAATTCGACACCACAGAGATCGCACCGCTTCATGAGGCAGATGGAGCTTACTATCTGGAACTGTTCCACGGTTCTACCATCGCTTTCAAGGATATGGCACTGTCCATTCTTCCACATCTTATGACAACAGCAGCGAGAAAGAACCAGGTCAAGAACGACATCGTGATCCTGACTGCAACTTCCGGAGATACCGGTAAGGCTGCACTGGCTGGTTTTGCAGATGTTCCGGGAACAAGGATTATCGTATTCTATCCGAAGCACGGTGTAAGCCCGATCCAGGAGAAGCAGATGGTAACTCAGAAGGGTGCCAACACAGCCGTTGTAGGTATCACAGGAAACTTCGACGACGCACAGACCGCAGTCAAGAAGATGTTCAACGATAAGGAACTTGCCGCAGAGCTTAATGAGGCAGGCTTCCAGTTCTCCTCCGCAAACTCCATCAACATCGGCCGTCTGGTACCGCAGATCGTATATTATGTATATGCTTATGCGAAACTGGTCAAGAAAGGTGCCATCAAGGCAGGAGATGAGATCAATGTTGTTGTTCCTACCGGAAACTTCGGAAACATCCTTGCTGCATTCTATGCAAAACAGATGGGACTTCCGATCCACAAACTGATCTGTGCTTCCAATGAAAACAAAGTCCTGTTTGATTTCTTCCGTACAGGAACTTACGACAGAAAGAGAGATTTTATCCTTACAACTTCTCCATCCATGGATATCCTGATCTCCAGTAACCTGGAGCGTCTGATCTACCGTCTCACAGGAGAGAATGCAGAGAAATGTGCAGAACTGATGCAGGCATTAAGTCAGGGTGGTGAATACACGATCACAGACGAAATGAAAGCAGGACTTGCTGACTTCTACGGAAACTACTGCAGCGAAGCAGAGACCAAAGAAGCGATCCATGAGACATTTGAGAAGGCAGACTATGTGATCGATCCGCATACAGCAGTTGCAGCAGGCGTTTACAAGAAATATGTCAAAGACACAGATGACACTCTTCCGACTGTGATCGCATCCACAGCAAGCCCGTACAAATTCACAAGAAGTGTTATGGCTGCAATCTCCAACAAGGGAGAGGGACTGGATGACTTCGCACTGGCAGATGAGCTGACCAAGATCTCCGGTGTCAAGATCCCGAGAGCAGTAGAGGAGATCCGTACAGCACCTGTCCTTCATGACAGAGTTGTAGATGCACCGGATATGCCGGCAGCAGTTAAGGACATCCTTGGAATCCACTGAGAATAAACTATAATCAAATAACGAAGTAATAATAAAAGATATCCTGACAGATCCTCTGTTTTATTGAGCAGTGTGGTCTGTGCAGGATATTTTTTTATGGGGAAAGATGGAAAATTAAGAAACTTTAAGAAATGATTCAGGAAATGTTAAAGAGACTGTGTAAAAATATGACACGTAAGGGCAGGTGAAAGTTAGAAACATGACATACTGAACTTTTGCGATTTTAAATATGGAGGATAACTAATATGGCATATCATCAGGGAATCTACCTGTTCTGCTTTCTTCCTTTTGTTGTACTTGTTTATGCATTGACTCCCAGGAAAATCCGGCGTGCGGTCCTGATACTGGCAGGATACGTCTTTTTCTGGTCTTTCAGCCGCTGGCTTGTCGTTTACCTGATCGGAGTAACGACATTGATCTATGGAATCGGATGTCATATGGATCATCTGAAAGCTGAGGGAAAAAAGAAGGCAAAAGAACAGGGAGCCAGAGAGCCCCGTACTTTCATAAAGAAGCAGTATAAGTCCAGAGAAAAAAGAACGCTGATCGCAGGGATCCTGCTCCTTTTGGGGATTCTTGGATATCTGAAATATTGTAATTTCTTTGTGACAAATATAAATCATATCCTTGAAATGTCAGGAAGATCAGTCTTCCTTCAGCCGCAGACACTGCTGATTCCGATCGGAATCTCTTTTTACACACTGGAAGCTGTCGGATACATGGCAGATGTGTACTGGGGCAGGATCCATGCGGAGAAAAACTGGGCAAAAATAGCATTGTTTCTTGGATTTTTTCCGCAGATCATGGAGGGACCGATCGGTACGTGGAATGAGACTGCTGATGCACTCTGGGAATGTGCACCAGTACGCATGGAAAATCTTGCACAGGGAGCCATACGTATTGTATGGGGAATGTTCAAGAAGATCGTAGTTGCAGACAGACTCTATATGATCGTACAGATGATCTTTGAACATTATCAGAATTACCATGGCGTGATGATCCTGGTCGGGGCAGTTTCCTATACGCTGCAGCTTTATATGGAGTTTTCCGGCTGCATGGATATTGTGATCGGAAGCGGAAATCTGTTTGGTGTGGCTTTGCCCGAAAACTTCCGTCAGCCATTTTTTTCTGGAAATGCTTCGGAATTCTGGAGAAGATGGCACATTACTCTGGGCGCATGGCTCAAAGCCTATGTGTTTTATCCGGTTTCTGTCTCCGGGATCGTAAAAAAATGGAATCATTTTGGAAGAGAACATGCAGGAAAATATCTTACAAAGATGGGCATTTTTGCCCTGACGCTGTTTCCGGTCTGGCTCAGTAACGGTCTGTGGCATGGAGCACAGTGGAATTATATTTTTTATGGAATGTATTATTTTGTGATCCTGCTTGCAGGAGAAGCGGTGGCACCTGTCAGGGAAGGAATCCTTAAGAAGTTTAACCTGAACGAAAAGGCACTGTACTGGAGAGTTCCGCAGATATTAAAAACCTGGGTGATCATTTTTACAGGAGAGATGTTTTTCCGGGCAAATGGACTGAGAGCGGGTCTGCATATGTTTGGAAGTATTTTTCATGGATTTGAATTGCACAGACTCTGGGATGGAAGTCTGCTTCGTTTAGGTCTGTCTGTACCTGACCTTGGAATTACTGTCGTGGGCATCCTTGTGGTCACTGTTTATGATATTCTGAAAGAAAGGGAAATGCTGAACTGGTCAAAACTGCAGCAGATGAAAGTTCCGTCACGGTGGCTTTTGTACTATGTACTTATTTTTGCAGTAATTCTGTTTGGAGCATATGGCACCGGTTATCAGCAGGTAGATTTGATCTATGCAGGATTTTAGGAAAAAAATAGTAAGGCCGGTGGTTTTCTGTGCGATTCTTTTGTGCCTTCTGATGGCAGCTTCTGCGGTGATGTCTGCTCTGGCACGGACAAATACAGATCTGGTACAGAACAGAAACAAGAGTATGGTTGAGCTGGAAAATGAACCGGCAGACACGATCGATGTTCTTGTGATCGGAGACAGTGAGAGCTATACAACCGTTTCTCCAATGGAAATCTGGGACAAGGAAGGCATTCCTTCCTATGTAGGCGGGCAGACCGGTCAGAAAATACAGGAGAGCTACTACATGCTCAAAAAAGCACTCAAAACCCAGAAACCCAAAGTTGTCGCGATCGAGACAAATATGATATTCCGATCGCAGAGCGCAGTGCGTGGTATCAAAGAGACTCTGGTACAGACGATGCTTTATTATTTCCCTGTATTCCGTCTTCATAATTCCTGGAAAGCATGGGTGACAGGAGAAGACAAAAGGAGTCAGACGTTTTATAAAGGATTTGTTCTCAGAGATGTTGTGGAAGCCTATACAGGTGGATCTTATATGAAAAAAACCGCCAAAACGGAACGGATGTCCCGCATTACAAGATTTATGATGGATCAGATCGTCAGCCTGTGCAGAAAAAATAATATTCAGCTCTTTCTGTACAGTGCGCCGTCTCCGAAGAACTACTCTTTCCGGAAACATAATACCATGGAAGCATATGCGAGAGAAAACGGACTTAAATATCTGGATCTGAACCTGAAAATTAAAGAACTGGGTATAAACTGGTCGGAGGACAGCCTTGATAAAGGTGATCATCTGAACATACTTGGGGCTGTAAAAGTATCAGATTATCTTGGCAGATACCTGAAAAAAGAGTATCATCTAAAGAGCAGAAAAAGTGAAAGTACATACAGATCCTGGAATGAATCTCTGATACAGTACCGGGAGGCGGCGCAAAATGCAGAAAAACAGGCAAAAAAGAAAGTAAAGGCGGGGAGCTGAACATTGAGTAAAGAGAGAATATTGATCGTTGAGGATGACGCAGATATCCGAGAGGGTGTCCGGATCCTTCTGGAAAGTGAAGATTATATGGTAGATGAGGCAGAGGATGGCAGAGAGGGGCTTGAGAATCTTCGGGATGACACAGATCTTGTCATTCTGGATATTATGATGCCGGGAATCTCCGGACTTCGTACCTGCGAGGAAATAAGAAAGATATCGAATGTCCCGGTGTTATTCCTGACGGCTAAAGTACAGGAATCTGACAAGCTGATCGGACTGATGGCCGGAGGAGATGACTATCTTACAAAGCCGTTCTCCTATGCAGAACTTCTGGGGAGAGTCAAGGCACTCCTTCGGAGATATAAAGTTTATATGGGCAAAAATGAAACATCAGAGGGTCAGGAGGATAATTACATAAAGATCGGCAATATACGGATCAACCGCAATTATAATGAAGTATTTGTGGATGGAAAGGAGAAAGAGTTTTCGGAACTTGAGTACCGGATCCTGCTTCTTCTGATGGAACATCCGCGTAAAATATTTTCTGCACAGAACATTTATGAAAGTGTCTGGAACGAACCATATTTTTATTCCTGCAACGGTACTGTGATGGTCCATATCCGGAAACTCCGGGTAAAGATCGAAAAGAATCCTCAGAATCCCAGATATATAACGACCGTGTGGGGAAAGGGGTATAAATTTGACGCAAGGTATTCCTAGAAGAAATTCTCTCTATTTTCAGCTTCTGATCCTGCTACTGTTTTCCATGCTGGCTGCAGTAGGCGTGTTTTATGGGGTAGACAGGATTGGCGAAGAAATGGTTTATGAGTACTATGTCAATTCTGATTATTCCGAGCGAAAAGATGAACTGTATGTTTCGAGACTGCAGGAGTATGTTTCACAGGAAAAATTAAGTACGTCTGACGTTCTGGTACTGTCAAAATGGATGGATAAAGAGAAAGTGCTGAGTTCCATGCTGGTGTTTAAGGATGATATCTTGGTTTATGATTCCGATTATCCGGAAGAGCTGAATATTCGCAATGAAAAAATCCCCAAGAACTATTACGGATGGAATGCGTTTTATTCTGTACAGTTTTCAGATGGGGAGGCAGAAATTTCCCTCTCAGGAGTCTATGATTACCAGCTGTACAATTATATGATATTTGCAGCACTGGCTCTTTCAGCGGTAGTATTTGTTATTCTCGTCCTGATGGGGATTCGAAAAAAGATGAATTACATTTGGAAACTGAGCAGGGAAATTGAGATCCTTGAAGGGGGCGACCTTGACTATTCTGTTACTGTTTCCGGGAAAGATGAACTTACAGCTCTTGCACAGGGGCTGGAATGCATGAGGAAATCTTTTAAGAAACAGGTGCAGCAGGAAGCAGAGATCGTGAAGGAAAATCAGAAAATAGTCACACAGATGTCCCATGATCTGCGGACTCCTCTGACTTCGATCATGCTGTATACAGAACTTCTTGAAAAGGGAACCTATAAAGACGAGGAACAGTTTTGCGAGTATATAAAAAAAATCCACCGCAAAACAAGACGGATGAAACAGCTCACAGACAATCTGTTTGAGTATTCACTGGTAAGCAGTGATCAGGAGATTTCCATGGAAGAGCTCGAAAGCGAAAAACTTCTGTTTTATGATCTGTTTTCGGAGACGATCAGTTATCTGGAGCATCAGGGGTTCCAGGTGGATTTTCAGGTAGAATGGTCAGAGTCCAGAATGCAGGTATCAACAGACTATGTTTCCCGTATCCTGGATAACATCACTTCCAATATTCAGAAATATGCAGATAAAAAAGCACCAGTTACAATAGGAACAGCCAGACGTAATGGCATGAGAGGATTTTATTTTGAAAACAGGATTTCCTGTACAGGAGATCCTCAGGAAAGTACAGGTGTGGGAATCCAGAGTATCAAAAACATGATGACAAAAATGGGAGGCAAATGCACTGTCAGCCAGGAAAAAGACATTTTCAGACTGATATTATATTTTCCATATTGTGAGATATCATAACTGTTCAGGAGACATGTCACACAGAGAAGAAAGGCTGTAACTCGGAGAAATGATCTGAGTTACAGCCTTTTTTCTGGTTATTTTCCGGAAGGAACTTCCTGGATCCCTGTGATATCCGGCTCTGCCATCAGGGAGTAGTTCGTATAATAAACGACAAATCCCGGTTTGGCACCGCCAGGTTTTTTGACATGTTTTTTCTGAATGTAGTCGATCTCGACTTTTGGGGCAGTGCGGCCTTTGGAGTAATAAGCTGCAAGGCGGCCTGCTTCCTCAAAGGTGCGGTCCGGAAGCTCTCCGTCCGGAGTTTTGACAACGACATGGGAGCCTGCCATCTTTTTGGCGTGGAACCACCAGTCGTTTCCGGTTGCCTGTTTGAAAGTTAGCTCATCATTCTGGAAGTTGTTTTTGCCGACGAAGATATCAAATCCGTCACTGGAAATATAGTGGAATGGTTTGGACTTGGTCTGCGCCTTTGCACCTTTTTTGCCAGAATAATGTTTTTTGATGTAGCCGTACTCGGTCAGCTCTTCCTTGATCTGGCTTAAATCACTCTCTGCGAGGGCGATATCAAGGGCGTTGGAGATGGATTCCAGATGCTCGATCTCGGATTCTGTATCGGCAAGCTGTTCGGTAAGAGCTTCCTCGGTACGTTTGAGTTTGCCGTAGCGGTCGAAATATTTCTTTGCATTTTCCTGAGGAGTCAGGGTCGGGTCAAGAGGGATCGTGATCTCCTCATTGGTGTAATAATTCAGGGCTTTGAAAGATTTGCAGCCCTCTTCCAGGCCGTAGCCGTAGGTATTGATGAGTTCGCCGTAGACTTTGTATTTGTCCTTCTTGGCAGTGTCTTTCATCTGTTTCTGCTGAAGGGCGTATTTCTTGCGGTTACGCTCCAGGGCAGTTTGTACGATCCTTCGAAGATCAGAAGATTTCTGACGGATACGGTTCAGGGTATCGCGGGATGCGTAATAGGTTTCCAGCATGGAAGAAACGGTCGGGAAAGTTTCACTGTGGTATTCGCTTCCGTACTGTGTCAGAGGAAGTACAGCGTATTCTACCGGCTCGTTGTCACGGTAGATGATGTTCGGTGTGAAATCTCCTTCTACGACCTGATCCATCAGCCGGCGGAAAGTGTGGTAGAGATGTGTGGCAGCAGTCTCGTTCAGAGACTGTGCGGCATCGCTTCCGTCGATGGAGGCACGGTAGCAGATCTCCTCTGCGATCAGCGGGCTTAAGCCGGTGAGAGAGGTGTAGAGTGCCTTGGATATGTTGCATGGTTTATGGCAGATCGTTTCGATGAATTCTGTCTCTGTGATCGTCAGCGGGTCAGATTTCTCCTGTGTGTGCGGAAGAAAATAATCTCTTCCAGGAAGAACCTCACGGACAGAACTCATATGAGAAGAAACGTGCTTGATACTGTCGAGGATCATGCGGTTTTCGTCGCAGAAGATGATGTTGCTGTGCTTGCCCATCAGTTCTACGATCAGGAACTTCTTACAGGGATCGCCCATCTCATTGCGGTGTTCCAGCTCAAATTCTACAACACGTTCCATGCCGGGCTGGCGGATACTGCTGATGCGGGCACTGCCGATATGCTTGCGGAGAAGCATACAGAAGTTCGGCGCGGTGAGCGGGCTTGGTTTGTTTTTGCCAGTAAAATAGATCAGAGGAAGAGAAGCACTGGCAGAGATAAGAAGCCTGCACTGGCCGTTTGCTCCCTTTCCGGTGATCATAAGAGCATCTGATTCAGGCTGGGCGATCTTGTTGAAACGCCCGCCATCGAGATTACGGTGTAATTCCTGAACCATTGCTGCAATGGTAATTCCATCAAAAGCCATAATAAAAATCTCCTTTAATCAAAATCAGACATTATGGAATCCCTTACCGATGATCTCACTGGTGTTGGAGATCAGAATAAAGGCGGTTGGCTGATTTCCTTTTATGTAGTTTCTCAGACGGACTGCCTGAGGACGGTTGAGCGCGGTTAAGACGATGTATTTGTCTTTTCCGGAAAAAGCCCCCTGTGCGTGGACCACAGTTGCGCTTCGGTTGAGATCGTGAACAAGGAAGTCGCAGATATCATCCGGGTTGTCACAGACGACATTGAAATACTTGGAAAGGTTGAAACTCTCGATGAAGTTGTCGATCATGAAAGAACGGACCGCAAGACCAAGGAAAGAATAAAGACCTGTCTCAATGTTGAATACGAAGCAGCCTGCAACCGTGATCATGATATCTGTCACGAGAAGTGCCTTGCCGATATCAAAACTGCTGTATTTCTTGAGGATCATCGCAATGATATCCGTACCGCCGCTGGAAGAACCGATGTTAAAAAGGATCGCAGAACCAAGTGCAGGAAGTGCGATGGCAAAACAAAGTTCCAGCATCGTCTGGTCAGTCAGCGGATGCTCCATCGGACATACACGTGAGAGGAAAGACAGTGCTACGGAAAGCAGGATACTGCAGTAGGCTGTCTTGGCAGCGAATTTACGTCCAAGCACGACGAAACCGAGTGCAAGAAGCAGCATGTTTACAATGAAAGAAAAGTCACTGGCGGAAATGTTTGTCTTATCAGCGACAAGGACCGCCAGACCTGTGATGCCGCCAAAGGTAAAGTTGTTTGTAAATTTGAAAAAATAAGTACCGACTGCCATGATCAGGGTGCTTCCTGTCAGCAGCGAAAAGTGTTTGATTTTTTCATTCATTTTTGTATTTATCTCCTCCGTGAATTAAGTACGATATAGCCATATTGTAACCTTTTAAAGATGGAAATGTCAACGCACCTGCCGGTAGTTGATAAAATATTTATAAAAAAAACGAATTGACTAGAATTTTAGAATGCACTATAATAAATCTGTATGTAGAAAAGACTTGCAAAGTGAGAAAACCTATGATAAAAAGTATGACAGGCTTTGGCCATGCAGAAAAAGTAACAAAGCAGCAGAAGATCACAGTAGAACTGAAATCTGTCAATCACAGATATCTGGATCTGAACATCAAAATGCCGCGTAAATTCAATATGCTGGAGGGACAGGTACGTAACCTGATGAAGCGGTATATGCAGCGTGGCAAGGTAGATGTTTTTATTACCTATGAGGATTATACAGGAGGCAATGTTGCCCTTAAATATAATCATGATCTGGCAGCCGCTTATCTCGGCTATCTGAAACAGATGTCAGAGGAGTTCGGGCTTGAGAATGATATCCGGGTGTCAACACTTTCCCGTTATCCGGAAGTTCTGACGATGGAAGAACAGTCCGTAGATGAGGAGGAACTCTGGAAATCTCTGGAGGAGCCGCTTCGCGAAGCCTGCGAGAAATTTGTGGAGACACGTGCCAGAGAGGGTGCACATCTGAAAGAAGATCTTCTTGCGAAGCTGGATGGTCTGGATGAAATGGTCTGCAAAGTAGAGACCCGTTCACCGGAAGTAGTCCGTGCGTACCGTGAGAAGCTGGAGCAGAAGGTTCATGATCTTCTGGAGGACAGCCAGATCGACGATAACCGTATCGCGGCAGAGGTGGTTCTTTTTTCTGACAAGATCTGCAATGATGAGGAGACCGTCCGTTTGCACAGCCATATCCTTGGAATGAAGAAGATCCTGAATGAACAGGAAGGCGTGGGACGCAAGATGGACTTCATGGCGCAGGAGATGAACCGTGAGGCGAATACGATCCTGTCGAAATCCAGTGATCTTGAAGTTTCCGATATCGCGATCGGACTCAAGACAGAGATCGAGAAGATCCGTGAGCAGATTCAGAATATTGAGTAATGGAGGCAGCTGAGTTTTTGTGGCTAAGTTAATTAATATAGGATTTGGTAATGTGGTAAATTCCCGCAAGATCGTGGCAGTGGTCAGTCCGGATGCCGCACCGGTAAAGCGAATGATACAGAGCATCAAGGGCACACGTTCGCTGATCGATGCGACACAGGGGCGCAAGACGAAGGCAGTGATCGTCACATCCGACGATTATATTGTTCTGTCAGCACTCCAGCCGGAGACGATCGCCAGGAGATTTGCAGAGGCATATGATTATGAGGAGAGGGAAGAAGAACATGAGTAAGGGAGTTTTGACAGTAGTGTCCGGATTTTCCGGAGCCGGCAAGGGCACAGTGATGAAGCGTCTTCTTGAGAAGTATGACGACTGTGCACTTTCTATCTCTGTTACTACCAGGAAACCGCGTGAAGGTGAAGTGGACGGCAGGGATTATTTTTTCAGGACAAAAGAAGAAGTAGAGGCGATGATCGAGGCTGATGAGCTTCTGGAGTATGCGCAGTATGTAGAGAACTATTACGGAACTCCGCGCTCTTACGTAGAGGAGATGCTTTCCAAGGGCAAGAATGTGATCCTGGAGATCGAGATCCAGGGGGCAATGAAGATCAAGGAGAAGATCCCGGATACAGTCCTTATCTTCGTGACACCGCCGACGATCCAGGAGTTGAAAGACCGTCTGGTAGGAAGAGGAACCGAGACACAGGAAGTTATCGAATCACGTCTTAAGAGAGCTTCTGAGGAAGCAGAGGGAATCGAGTCTTATGATTATCTTCTTGTGAATGACGTTGTGGAGGACTGCGTGGATGAACTTCATGAGATCATCCTGAGTGAGCACCGCCGCGCAAGCCGTAACGAGGAATTTATCCGAACGATCCAGAAGGAATCCCGGGAATTTTTTAATTAAGTAAGTAAGGTCACCCTTATAATATAAACTGAAACATGAAAGGAGAATTTTAATATGATACATCCGTCATATACAGAACTGATTCAGGCAATCAACAACAACGCAGAGGAAGACGACAACACAATGATGCTCAACAGCCGTTATTCTCTGGTACTTGCAACCAGCAAGAGAGCAAGACAGCTGATCGCAGGAGCAGAACCGCTTGTTGATGGTGCGGCAGGCAAGAAACCGCTTGCGATCGCGATCGACGAGTTATACAAAGGCAAAGTTAAGATCGTAGCAACCTCTGAGGAAGAAGCAGAGGAAACCACACCGGCTGCTTCCGAAGAAGCTGTAGAGGAGACAGCAGAGACTGCTGCAGAAGAAACAACCGAAGAAAATAACCAGTAAACTATCATGATCAGAAGACAGCTTGTCTTCTGATTATGTGTATCAGGAGATTATATGAAAATTTTATTTATATCACTGGGCTGTGACAAGAACCTTGCGGACTCAGAGGAAATGCTCGGACTTCTTACCGGAAGCGGGCATGAGATCGTGGATTCCGAGGAGGAAGCAGATGCGATCGTGATCAATACCTGCTGTTTTATCCATGATGCCAAGGAGGAGAGTGTCAATACGATCCTTGAGATGGCAGAATATAAAAAAACAGGCAGTTGCAAAGCACTGATTGTAACTGGCTGCATGGCACAGCGCTACAAAGAAGAAATCACACAGGAGATTCCGGAGGTGGATGCCGTTCTCGGAACCACATCTTACGGCGACATTGTAAAGGCATTAAACGAAGCACAGGCAGGAAATGTTTTCCAGGAGTTCCGTGATATCAATGAACTTCCGGAGGACTCCGGCAGACGTGTGCTGACAACGGGCGGCCACTTTGGTTATCTCAAGATCGCAGAGGGCTGTGACAAGCACTGCACCTACTGCATCATCCCGTCCCTTCGTGGCAGATTCAGAAGTGTTCCGGAAGAACGACTTCTTGCACAGGCAGAATACATGGCATCTCAGGGAGTCAAGGAGCTGATCCTTGTAGCTCAGGAGACCACCGTTTACGGTACAGATCTCTACGGCAAAAAAACACTCCACATCCTGCTTAAGAAGCTCTGTCAGATCAAAGGAATCCGCTGGATCCGTGTTCTCTACTGTTATCCGGAGGAGATCTACGATGAGCTGGTCCAGGTCATGAAAGAAGAAAAGAAGATCTGCAATTATCTTGACCTTCCGATCCAGCATGCAAGCGACCGTATCCTTAAGAGAATGGGCCGCCGCACGACAAGGAAGCAGCTCGAAGACATTATCGCGAAACTTCGCCGTGAGATCCCGGACATTGTGCTCCGTACTTCTCTGATCACTGGCTTCCCGGGTGAGACCCAGGAAGATCATGAAGAACTGATGGAATTCGTGGATGAGATGGAATTCGACCGTCTCGGCGTGTTCACTTACTCACCGGAGGAAGGAACACCGGCAGAAACCATGGAAGGACAGGTTCCGGAGGAAGTTAAGGAAGAGAGAAGAGATGAACTCATGTCTCTCCAGCAGGAGATTTCTCTGGAGAAGGGTGATGAGCGGATCGGACAGGAACTTGTTGTTATGATCGAGGGTAAAGTATCCGGCGAGAGCGCCTATATTGCGAGAACTTATGCAGATGCGCCGAAGGTTGACGGATATATCTTTGTTCAGACAGGGGAACTTCTTGTGACAGGTGACTTTGCACGTGTCCGTGTGACAGGTGCGCTGGAATACGATTTAATAGGAGAATTAGCTGATGAATACACCGAATAAACTGACAGTGGCCAGAATGATCATGGTTCCGTTTCTTGTTGTATTTCTGCTGACAGGATGGGGCGGAGAGGCAAATCGCTATATCGCTCTCATTATCTTTGCAGCAGCCAGCATCACAGACTGGTTTGACGGATACCTGGCCCGTAAAAATAATTTAGTAACAAATTTTGGTAAATTTATGGATCCTCTTGCGGACAAACTTCTTGTGTGTTCTGCAATGATCTGTATGATCGAACTTGGCAGACTTCCGGCCTGGTTTGTTATCATTATTATAGGAAGAGAATTTATTATCAGTGGATTTCGTCTGATCGCTGCAGAGAATGGCATTGTCATCGCAGCGAATTACTGGGGCAAATTCAAGACAGCATCACAGATGGTCATGATCATTTTGCTGATCCTGCATTTTGATAACATTGCTGCATTTGTGATCCTGGAGCAGATTTTTATCTGGATCTCTCTTGCACTGACCATCATTTCACTGATCACTTATATCTGGCAGAACCGTTCCGTTCTGTCCATGCAGGAGTAATCCGTTTTTATAATCAGGAGGCAGATATCAAATGATAACAGAGCTGATTTCTGTAGGAACAGAAATACTTCTTGGAAATATTGTGAATACCAACAGCGCATATCTTTCCGAAAAATGTGCAGAGCTTGGGCTTTCTGTCTATTATCAGACAGTTGTGGGAGACAATGAGACACGTATGCGCGAGACCATTCAGACGGCACTGGACCGTTCTGATATAGTGATCCTCACAGGTGGACTTGGACCTACCGAGGATGATCTGACGAAGGAAGTTACCGCTGAAGTCATGGGAATGAAACTGGTGGAGGATCGCCACAGCAGGAAACTGATGGAAGCATACCTCGAGCAGTATAAGAAAAACAACCCTCAGCGCAAGATCACAGCCAACAACTACAAGCAGGCAATGGTCCCGAAGGGAGCAATCGTTCTCGATAACCACAATGGCACCGCACCGGGACTGATCCTTGAGAAAAAAGGCAAGACAGCCATCCTTCTTCCAGGACCTCCAGGTGAGATGAAACCGATGTTTGAGGAGTCCGTTTTTCCATATCTTCGCAAGAAACAGCCGGAGATCATTTATTCCCAGATGGTGAAGATCTGCTCGATCGGTGAGAGTCAGGTTGCAGAGGAGATTGAGGATCTGATCGAAAGCCAGACCAATCCGACGATCGCACCATATGCCAAGACCGGTGAGGTACATCTTCGCATTACCGCCAAGGGCAAGAATGAGAAGGAATGTAAGAAACTCATCAAACCTGTTGTCAAAGAACTTAAGGCAAGATTCGGAAGAAACATTTTTGCGACAGAAGAATCCAAATCTCTGGAGGAAGCTGTGGTAGATATGCTGAAAGAACAGGAAATGACACTTTCTCTGGCAGAATCCTGTACAGGCGGTGCGATCGCCGCAAGGATCGTCAATGTGTCAGGTGCTTCTGAGGTATTTTTGCAGGGCATGGTTACTTACAGCAACAAAGCCAAGAGAAGATGCCTCGATGTCAGCAAGTCCACACTTAAGAAACACGGAGCTGTATCCGAGGAATGTGCAGCAGAAATGGCAAAGGGAGGCCGCAAAGCCTCCAAGACAGATATCTGCCTTTCCGTGACAGGGATCGCAGGCCCGGGCGGTGGAACAAAAGAAAAACCGGTCGGAACCGTCTTTATGGGATGCTCCTATAAGGGCTGCACGCAGGTAAGAGAATTCCATTTCCAGGGCAACCGTGCAAGAGTGAGAGAACAGACCGTTGCACACGGACTGGCATTCTTACGCGACTGCATGATGGAACGCGCTGATAAGGAAAATAATTAAGATCCATATGAGAAATCCCCCGCTGTTGAGCTGGACAGTGGGGGATTTTTTGTCTGATATATTGAGAAGATGTCAGTGGTGTGTCTGCTGCCTATCGGATCATCCGCATCAGGCTGACGATCTGATCAAGCTTTGCCGCCTCTTTTGGCGATTTTCCGGCTTTGAGGACATTCAGTATTGCTCCGATCTCATCAGACGAGAACTGAAGTCCGTTCTGCCGTCCCTGTGCAGCGGCACTCATCAGAAATGGAAGCATATCAGACGGGGATCTGCCTCCGCTCTGGTCTGCGAGGTTCTGTAGGAGGGCAAGTTTTGACGGATCGATATTTTGGAGTTTGGGGTCATTCTGCCATTCCTGGGTCATTTGGATCACCTTCTTCCTGGTCGGAGTGGCTCATAACCTGTATCAGCTGCATCATGACAAGAAAGTTGCTGATCTGGTCAAGCTGCCTGCGGCTCCTGCCATAGCTGAATTTCCGAAGATCATCCAGAAGTTCGGAAGGACTGGAAACAGAAGAACTGCAGATCTGCATATCAGGCTGTCTGCCGCGGAATAATGCCAGGGTGTTTGAGAGTTCTCTGGTTTTGGTGAACACGGAGAGAAGCTGCTGGCCTCTCGGGGAAAGATAAGGAATAAAAGCTTTCAGCATCTGCGACTGGTCGTCGGAAATGAGCTGGTCGAATTTTGTCTGAGCGATAATTTCCTCTTCCATAAGGCAAAGCTCCTTTTTTTATTACGAAGATATGCTTTTTGCTTTTAGATTATGACGTGGGAGGATGATTTGACATAAGATAAATAGTAAGAAAGATCAGAAAGGCAGCAACCATGGAAAATAAAAAAGAAAAGCTTGTGCTGGACGGAAATGCTTTTTATGAACTGGACCTGGAATGTCTTAAGCATAGAAGGGAAAATATGCAGAGAGAAAAAGAGCGACGGGCAGAAAGAAACAGACAAAGGCAGAGGAAATGATCCTCTGCTTTTTGTCTGCAGACTGTAGTTTGTTGAAAGGGGCGGGATCAGCATCCACATCCTCCGCAGCCGTTACCGCAGCCAAAGCCGTTGTTGCCGCAAAGAAGAAGCAGAACCACGATGATCCAGCAGTTGTCATTGTTACCGCATCCACAGCCATTGCCGCAGCCGTTGTTGCCACAGCAGCACATCAGGATGATGATCCAGAGGATACAGTTGCAGGAGCTGCCTCCAAAAAGGCTGGTTCCATTGCCGCATCCGCAGTCGTTGCCGCATCCGCAACCATTGTTGCATCCACAGCCACAGTCGTTGTTACATCCACAGTTTGTAGCAGCCAAATCACTCATTATAAAATCCTCCAGCTTTTTGTCTACAATTCATTTTATGTAGATAGGATGTCCGGTGTGAAAAAATATCCAGTTGCAAAAGAAACGGCCATGGGATATAATACCCGGGTAAACACAGCAGAAAAAGAAAAGGAGAGGATGGAATGGCAGACAGGGGACTGTTTGACATGCACTGCCATATTGTACCGGCAGTCGATGATGGAGCTCAGAGTGTAAAAGAAGCTTTTGCTATGCTTCAGATGGAGTACGATCAGGGTGTGCGTAAGATTATTGTGACGCCCCATTTCAGAAGAGAAATGTTTGAGACTCCTTCGAAAATTATCAAAAAGCATTTTCTGGTATTGAGACGACTGGCGGAAAAGATCGGACCAGATTTCAAAGTGTTCCTCGGATGTGAATTTCATGCAAATGTAGAAATGCTGGATTATCTGCGTTCTGACAAGGTTTATTCGATGGCTGGTTCCAGATATGTGCTCACAGAATTTTCTTCAAGTACAGAAGAAAAGTATATCAGCGACAGGATCTACGAACTGCTTTCCGGCGGATACAGGCCGATCATAGCACATATTGAACGTTACAGATGCATGCATGATCTGGATTTTGTAGAACATCTTGTAAATAAAGGTGCACTGATGCAGGTCAATGCAGACAGTGTGATCGGCAAGAACGGACATGCAGCCAAGAAATACTGCGGGAAACTTCTGGAAGAAGAACTTGTAAGTTATATTGGTTCTGACTGCCATGGAAGCAAACGCCGTGTCACAAGGATCGGAGATGCCTATGCCTATGTCACAAAGAAAATGGGACGGCAGATGGCCGACGAGATCTTTATTGATAATCCGCAGGAGATCCTTGATAATGCGAAGCACTGCATGACGGCAGCTCATAGATAAGTTTTTGTGAATCGTTCTGACAATAACGTTATCGCTTTAAGTTGTTAAACTAATAAGAAAACACCCTTGACAAACAAAAAGCCAATTTGTATACTTTTAGAAGTATATGAAACGGCTTTGAAGGGAAGAAGTAACAGAAGCAACACACACAGAGAGCAGCCGGATGGTGAGAGGCGCGTGCAGTACTTTTGCGAATACATCCCGGAGCTTCGCACCGAACTTTTTTCAGTAGGCTGCGACGGAGTGGCACTCGTTACCGTGCTCAATGAGGCGGGAGATTTTCCGCGAAGTTAGGTGGTATCACGGGACCCGGTTCTCGTCCTAAGAAGGACAGGAACCGGGCTTTTTTGCATATCGAGGAGGCGCCTTTGGACGCACCTGATGATGAATACCGCGACAGGAGGAAATTATTATGACAGTATGGGAAGAACTTAAGGCCAGAGGCCTGATCGCCCAGGTAACAGACGAAGACGAGATCAAAGAAATGGTAAACAACGGTAAGGCTACTTTCTACATCGGATTTGACCCTACCGCAGACAGCCTTCATGTAGGACACTTCATGGCACTCTGCCTGATGAAACGTCTCCAGATGGCAGGCAACCGTCCAATCGCACTTCTCGGCGGCGGTACCGGTATGATCGGTGACCCGTCAGGAAGAACTGACATGCGTCAGATGATGACAAAAGAAACCATCCAGCACAACATTGACTGCTTCAAGAAACAGATGTCCCGCTTCATCGACTTTTCCGATGGCAAGGCACTGATGGTCAACAATGCTGACTGGCTTCTGAACCTGAACTATGTAGATCTGCTTCGTGATGTAGGAGCTCATTTCTCAGTAAATCGTATGCTTACTGCAGAGTGCTACAAACAGCGTATGGAGAGAGGACTTAGTTTCCTTGAATTCAACTACATGATCATGCAGAGCTATGACTTCTATATGTTATACCAGAAATACGGCTGCAATATGCAGTTTGGCGGTGATGACCAGTGGAGCAACATGCTCGGCGGTACAGAACTGATCCGTCGTAAACTTGGCAAAGATGCATACGCTATGACCATCACACTTCTTCTGAACTCAGAGGGCAAGAAGATGGGCAAGACACAGTCCGGTGCTGTATGGCTTGATCCGAACAAGACATCTCCATTTGATTTCTACCAGTACTGGAGAAACGTAGACGATGCAGACGTTATCAAATGCATGCGTCTTCTTACTTTCCTTCCACTTGAGCAGATCGATGAGATGGCCAAATGGGAAGGAAGCCAGTTAAACAAAGCCAAAGAGATCCTTGCATACGAGCTGACAAACCTGGTTCATGGCGAAGAAGAAGCCAAGAAAGCTCAGGAAGGTGCAAGAGCACTGTTCTCTGGCGGCGCAGACACTGCACATATGCCAAGCACAGAGCTGACTGATGAAGATTTCACAGAGGAAGGAACCATCGACCTTATCACAATGCTGATCAAGACAGGCCTCGTTCCGACACGTTCTGAGGGACGTCGTGCGATCGAGCAGGGCGGTGTTTCCATCGACGGTGAAAAGATCACAGACATCAAACACACAGTTGCCAAAGACGCACTCGCAGGTGACGGTGTTGTCCTCAAACGAGGCAAAAAGAAATTCAACAGAGTTTATGCTAAATAATAAGTGTTTTTTTGATAAATACTTTTAGGAGGAAAGAATCATGAAGAAATACGGAGTAAACGAACTTCGTCAGATGTTCCTTGATTTCATGGAGAGCAAAGGACATCTCGCAATGAAAAGCTTCTCCCTGGTACCTCAGGGAGACAAGAGCCTCCTGCTGATCAACGCAGGTATGGCTCCACTGAAACCATATTTCACAGGTGCAGAGAAACCGCCGAGAACAAGAGTCACCACATGTCAGAAATGTATCCGTACAGGTGATATCGAAAACGTTGGTAAGACAGCACGTCACGGTACCTTCTTTGAGATGCTTGGTAACTTCTCTTTTGGAGATTACTTCAAGAGAGAAGCGATCCACTGGTCCTGGGAATTCCTGACAGAAGTCGTTGGCCTGGATGCAAACAGACTGTACCCGTCAGTATATCTGGAGGATGATGAAGCATTCGACATCTGGAATAAAGAAATCGGAATTCCGGCAGACAGAATCTTCCGTTTCGGTAAGGAAGATAACTTCTGGGAGCATGGCGCAGGTCCTTGCGGTCCATGTTCTGAGATCTACTATGACCGTGGAGAGAAATATGGCTGCGGAAAACCTGGCTGTACTGTAGGCTGCGACTGCGACCGTTACATGGAAGTATGGAACAACGTATTCACTCAGTTTGAGAACGATGGAAACGGAAACTATACAACCTTGAAACAGAAGAACATCGATACAGGTATGGGCCTTGAGCGTCTGGCAGTTGTTGTTCAGGATGTTGATTCTATCTTTGATGTGGATACCATCTGTGCACTTCGTAACCTGGTATGCGAGATTGCAGGCAAGGAATATGAGAAGAACTATCAGGATGACGTATCCATCCGTCTGATCACAGACCATATCCGTTCTGCAACATTTATGATCTCCGATGGTATCATGCCGACCAACGAAGGACGTGGATATGTACTTCGTCGTCTGATCCGTCGTGCAGCACGTCATGGACGTCTTCTGGGAATCAAGGGAACTTTCCTTGCAAAACTCAGTGCAGAAGTGATCGACGGATCCAAAGCAGGATATCCGGAATTGGAAGAAAAGAAAGAGTTTATCTTCAAAGTCCTGACAAACGAAGAGAACCAGTTCAACAAGACCATCGACCAGGGTCTCCGCATCCTTGCAGACATGGAAGAAGAGATGAAAGCAGCCGGAGTAAAAACCCTTTCAGGAGAAAATGCATTCAAACTGTACGATACTTACGGATTCCCGCTTGACCTCACCAAAGAGATCCTTGAGGAAAAGGGTTACGGAATCGACGAAGACGGCTTCCAGAAAGCAATGGAAGCGCAGAGAGTCAAAGCACGTACTGCACGTGAAGTGACCAACTACATGGGAGCTGACGCTACCGTATATGATGAGATCGATGTCAATGTAACGACAGAGTTCGAAGGATACGATCACCTCACATATGATTCCGAGATCACAGTTCTCACAACAGAAAAAGAAATCGTAACTTCTCTGATGGAAGGTCAGAAAGGTACTGTATTTGTAAGAGAAACACCATTCTACGCTACCATGGGTGGACAGGAAGGTGATACTGGTGTGATCGAGACTGCAAATGGTAAATTTGTAGTAGAAGATACCATCAAACTTCGTGGCGGTAAATTTGGCCATGTCGGACATATGGAATCCGGAATGCTTTCCACAGGAGAGACAGTAGCTCTTAAAGTTAATGAGCAGGCCCGCCGTGATACGGAGAAGAACCACAGTGCAACACATCTTCTTCAGAAAGCACTCAAGACTGTCCTTGGTTCTCACATAGAACAGAAAGGTTCCCTGGTAACTCCGGACAGACTTCGTTTTGACTTTGCACACTTCCAGGCAATGACACCGGAAGAGATCGCAGAGACAGAAGCTCTCGTAAACAAAGAGATCCAGGCAGCTCTTCCTGTAGAGACAAATGTCATGGACATCGAAGAAGCCAAGAAATCCGGCGCAATGGCTCTGTTCGGCGAGAAATACAACCAGAAGGTACGTGTCGTATCCATGGGCGACTTCTCCAAAGAACTCTGTGGTGGTACACACGTTAAGAACACAAGCTCCATCATGCTCTTCAAGATCGTATCCGAGGCTGGTATCGCAGCAGGTGTACGTCGTATCGAGGCACTGACAGGAAACGGTGTTATTGAATATTATAAGAAACAGGAAGCTATGCTCCACGAGGCTGCCAAAGCACTCAAGGCACAGCCGGCAGAAGTTGCTGAGAAGATCACACATCTCCAGGCAGAGGTCAAATCTCTCCAGAGCGAGAACGAATCCCTCAAGAGCAAACTGGCTCAGGGATCTCTTGGTGATATCATGAACCAGATCGTAGATGTCAAGGGTGTGAAACTCCTTGCAGCTAAGGTTGAGGGCGTTGACATGAACGGACTCCGTGATCTGGGTGATCAGCTCAAAGAGAAGATCGGAGAGGGCGTTGTTGTCCTTGCAGCTGTAAACGGCGGCAAAGTAAATCTCCTTGCCATGGCTACAGATGCAGCTCAGAAAGCAGGAGCACATGCAGGAAACCTCATCAAAGGTGTCGCAGCGATCGTAGGCGGTGGCGGCGGCGGTCGTCCGAACATGGCTCAGGCCGGCGGAAAGAATCCGGAAAAAGCGGACGAAGCAGTTAAAGCAGCAGCAGGAATCCTGGAACAGCAGATCCACTAAAAAGTGCATTTTTTGTCAAAAATAATTTTTTTCTAAATTTAGCCAAAAGATGTTGACGAATGTTATCACTATGTTATATAATAACAGTCGTGCAAGAAAAATACCCAGACAGTTGTATTTTAGCACAAT
>NZ_FR886743.1:66182-76727 GCF_000436615.1 Blautia sp. CAG:237 | reverse complement strand
CTGGAAAAACCTTTCCACAACTACTACAACAAAGCTGACAGAATGCCGGGACAGACTGGTGAAAACCTTATGGTCCTTCTTGAGAGCAGACTTGACAACGTAGTATTCCGTATGGGATTTGCAAGAACAAGACGTGAAGCTCGTCAGATCGTTGACCACAAACACGTACTTGTAAACGGAAAATGTGTAAACATTCCGTCTTACCTTGTAAAAGCTGGTGACACAGTTGAAATCAAAGAAAAATGCAAAGGTTCTGAGAGATACAAAGGAATTCTGGAAGTAACAGGTGGAAGACTTGTTCCGGAATGGATCGATGTTAATCAGGAAGCTTTAAGCGGAACTGTAAAAGAACTTCCAAGAAGAGAAGCAATTGATGTTCCGGTAAACGAAATGCTTATCGTCGAGCTGTATTCTAAATAATAATTAGAACACGAGTAACTGTGGGGAGTTTTCTTCACAGTTACAGCATTCGTTAATACCCTCAAATGTTGAATACCCAGAAGGAGGGAACCATATAGTGTTTGATTTTAATAAACCAAAAATCGAAATTACGGAAATTTCCGAAGATAAAAAGTTTGGCAGATTCGTAGTAGAGCCTCTGGAAAGAGGATATGGTACTACACTTGGTAATTCTCTCAGAAGAATTATGCTGTCCTCCCTCCCGGGAGCAGCAGTAAGCCAGGTTAAGATCGATGGAGTTCTTCATGAATTCAGCTCTATTCCGGGCGTAAAAGAAGACGTTTCAGAGATCATCATGAATCTGAAAAGCCTTGCTATCAAAAATACCAGCACAGACAATGAGCCAAAGACCGCATATATCGAGTGTGAGGGATCTGGTGTTGTAACAGCAGCTGACATCCAGGCAGATCAGGATATCGAAATCATGAATCCAGATCAGATCATTGCTACTCTTAACGGAGGCAAGGACTGCAGACTGGCTATGGAGCTTACAATTACCCGTGGCCGTGGTTACATCGGTGCTGATAAAGCCAAAACTGACGACATGCCGATCGGCGTAATTGCAGTTGATGCAATCTACACACCGGTTGACCGTGTAAACATGGTTGTAGAGAACACCCGTGTTGGTCAGGTTACTGATTTCGATAAACTTACATTGGATGTATATACCAATGGAACACTGGATCCGGATGAGGCTGTCAGCCTCGCTGCGAAGGTACTGAGTGAACATCTGAGCCTGTTCATTGATCTTTCTGAGAATGCAAAGACTGCAGAAGTCATGATCGAGAAAGAAGACAATGAGAAAGAAAAGGTTCTGGAGATGAGCATTGATGAGCTCGAACTTTCCGTTCGTTCTTATAACTGCCTGAAGAGAGCCGGAATCAACACAGTTGAAGAACTTTGCAACAGAACTTCTGATGATATGATGAAGGTTCGTAACCTTGGTCGTAAGTCATTAGAAGAAGTACTTGCTAAACTGAAAGAACTGGGCTTACAGCTTCAGCCAACTGAAGAATAAGCACTTCTTAATAATTTGAGCGGGGATGCCTAAGCATTCATGCAGTAAGACCGAACTAGCATGTATGGATGTCCCGCAGATGGAGGAAAATAACATGGCAAAATATAGAAAATTAAGCAGAACTTCTGATCAGAGAAAAGCTCTGTTAAGAAACCAGGTAACAAACCTTCTGTACAACGGAAAAATCGTTACCACTGAAGCTAAAGCTAAAGAGATCCGCAAGATCGCTGAAAGCCTTATCGCTATGGCAGTTCGCGAGAAAGACAACTTCGAGACAGTTACTGTAACTGCAAAAGTTGCTCGTAAAGATGCTGACGGTAAGAGAGTAAAAGAAGTTGTAGACGGAAAGAAAGTAACCGTATATGACGAAGTACAGAAAGAAATTACCAAAGATGCTCCATCCAGACTGCACGCTCGTCGTCAGATGGCTAAAGTATTCTACCCGGTAAAAGAAGTTCCGACCAAAGCTGCTGGAAAGAAGAAAAACACAAAAGACATCGACATGACCAAGAAGATGTTCGAAGAGATCGCACCGAAATATGCAGATCGTAACGGTGGTTACACAAGAATTGTTAAGATCGGACCGCGTAAAGGTGACGCAGCAATGGAAGTTCTGATCGAGTTAGTATAATTTGACAGAAATCAGGAGAAGATATTCATAGCAGGATATCTTCTCTTTTTTTTATCAAAAGGAATAGATGTCCTTTTTCTATGAAAATGTGACAGGAAATGTACAGGAATTTTAAATTTGCTATGAGAAAACGTCATATTTTGCAAGAACGTCATATTTAACAGCAAAAACGTCAAAAAAATTAGGGGGGGGGTAAAAGTGAATTCAGAAATATGATATAATTGGCGTATGCAAAAGAGAAATATTTTAGAAAGAGAGAATTTAATGAAACCAATTACAATTGCTATTTGTGATGGGAATTCCAGGGATGCAGGAGTTCTTGAAGAATATGTACGAAAGTTACTTCCAGATGCTGAAATCACAAAACTTACAAAAAGTCACCAGCTGCTCAATCGTATGACCGAGAATCCAAATCAGTT
The DNA here is from genome assembly GCF_000436615.1 of Blautia sp. CAG:237. Classification (NCBI taxonomy): domain Bacteria; kingdom Bacillati; phylum Bacillota; class Clostridia; order Lachnospirales; family Lachnospiraceae; genus Blautia; species Blautia sp. CAG:237. The sequence goes on along the minus strand of NZ_FR886743.1, from coordinate 74,200 downwards.
TCAGCTTATTTTCATGGAGATTGAGTTTGAAGAGGAAAATGGAATATGGGTTGCACAGGAAATACGGAAAGTCAACAAAAAAGTTGGAATCATATTTATGACAAAGAGTGAGAAATATTACAGACAGGCATTTGAGGTGTTTGCACTTCAGTATCTTCTTAAACCACTGACGTATGAAAAAATTGAAAAAATTTTTTATTTTCTGGATAGCAATGTGCAGAGATACAGTGATAGATCTATGGAAGAGAGAAGTGTCTGTTTTCGCTATCGTTCCCGGTTTTATACGATCAGACACAGTGAGATCCAGTATATTTCAAGCAGTCTTCACACAGTAAATTTTCATATGGAAGATGGAGGAATTATCCATTGCAGAGGAAAACTCTGTGATTTTGAGGATCAGCTGAAAGGCAGTTCTTTTCTTCGCTGTCACCAGAGCTTTTTTGTCAATATGAACAAGACAATGGGAATGAAGGCTGATGGCTTTATTATGAGAGACATTGTAGTGCCTGTTTCCAGAACATATATGAAGGAAGCGCAAAAACAATATCGTAATTATCTGAACGAAAAAGAATTTTTTACCAAATAAATCAGATACAGGTGTCTGCCTTTTTTTGCTAACTTTTCGAAGACAGTTGCTAAATCAGGAAAATTGTCGTAAAATCAGTAGGAACTATAAAGTTAAAATAAAAGGAACAGAACACATGAATATTAGAAGAATACTGGCAGTCTGGGCTGCCAAGGCAACTGGCTTTGCCTGCAAGAAGATGGGACGCCAGGGTGTGACATGGGCAGGCAAGATCGCACTTAAGATATATCCGCCTGTACTGAAAGAACTGGCAGGGGAAGTCAAAAAAGACATTTTTGTAGTATGCGGTACCAATGGTAAGACTACGACCAACAACATGCTCTGTGCAGCACTGGAGGCAGAGGGACAGAAAGTCATCTGTAACCATACCGGCTCCAATATGCTGAATGGTGTTGTGGCGGCATTTGTACTTGGGGCAGGACTGAACGGACATATCAAGGCAGATTATGCCTGCATTGAAGTAGATGAGGCATCCACGAGATATATTTTTCCACAGATCAAGCCGGATTATATGGTTATGACGAACCTTTTCCGCGATCAGCTTGACCGCTATGGTGAGATCGATATCACCATGAATATTCTCGAAGAAATGATCCGCAAAGTGCCAAAGATGAAACTTGTGGTAAACGGAGATGATGCATTGTCTGCTTATCTTGCAATGGACAGCGGAAATGCCTGTACGTACTACGGAATCAGCAAAGCTGTCATGAAGAGCAAGACAAATGAGATCCGGGAGGGTCGTTTCTGCAAACGCTGCGGCGAGAGATTACAGTACAGTTTTTATCATTATAGCCAGCTTGGTGATTACAAATGCCCGAAATGCGGTTTCCATAGACCGGTTCCAGAATATGATGCTTCTGATGTACAGGTAGGAGACCAGCTTTCTTTCCGTGTGGAAGATCATAAGATCACTGCAAATTACAAGGGATTTTATAACGTATACAATATTCTGGCTGCCTATGCGGGAATCCGCACGGCCGGATTTAAGGCGGAACATTTCCAGGATATGCTTAGGAAATTCAATCCGGAGAACGGTCGTATGGAACAGTTCCGTATCCAGGGAACCAGTGTGACACTGAACCTTGCAAAGAACCCGGCAGGTTTTAACCAGAATATTTCTGCTGTGATGCAGGACAGCATGCCGAAGGATGTGCTCATCGCAATCAACGACAATGCACAGGATGGAATCGATATTTCCTGGCTATGGGATGTGGATTTTGACCGCTTCCAGGAGGAGAGCATCCGCTCCATCACAGTCAGCGGTATCCGATGCCAGGATATGCGTCTTCGAATGAAATACGTAGATATTCCGACCATGCTGGAAGCTGATGTCGAGAAGGCGATCCGCAGCCGCGTGGCTGACGGAACCGGAAATCTGTATGTGCTTGTAAACTATACAGCACTGTTCAGTACCAGAAATATACTCAAGAAGCTGGAGGGAGAGCAGAAATGAAACTTACGATAGGACATTTATATCCGGATCTCCTGAATCTTTACGGGGACAGAGGCAATATCCAGTGCCTGATGAAGAGATGCCAGTGGAGAGGAATCGAGGCAGAAACCATCGCCTACGAGATCGATGACAAGATTGATTTTTCCAAACTTGATATCGTGCTTCTGGGAGGCGGTTCCGACAGGGAGCAGATGCTTGTCTGTGAGAAACTCAAGGAGATCCAGAAGGATTTCAAGGCATATGTAGAGGATAATGGAGTCGTTATCGCTATCTGCGGCGGTTATCAGCTCCTTGGAAATTACTACAAGACGGACCAGGGAACGATCAAGGGGCTGGAACTTGTAGATATGTATACAGAGCAGGAGGAGGGCCGTCTCATCAGCAACATCGTCCTTCAGAGCGACCTGTTTGAGATGCCGGTCGTCGGTTTTGAGAACCACGGTGGAAGGACATGTATCAACGATAACAAACCGCTTGGCAAAGTTCTCTATGGTTCTGGAAATGACGGTAAATCCGGTTATGAAGGTGTTGTGTACAAGAATGTGATCGGAACCTACCTCCATGGACCGCTGCTTCCGAAGAACCCGCAGCTTGCGGACTGGCTGATCCTGCACGCACTGCAGAAGAAATACGGAGAGCAGACAGAGCTTACCCCGCTTGACGACAGCCAGGAAAAAGAAGCCAACGATTATATCTGTCACAGATTCCTCAAATAGTACTTGCATTCAAAATATGGTGAGGATATAATTCAAATATAAAAGGTCACGAAGGTGCTGAGAGCCAAATGCTTTTGACACCTTCTTTTTGCAAAAGACAATCATAATCATAAAAGGGCAAACAAGGGGACAAAAATGGCGAAATCACGTAATCAGAAAGCAAAAATACTGGTTTTGGAACATCTGCTTGAGGAGACCGGGGAGAACCGTGCAGTAACTATGCAGGAGATCCTTGAGAAACTGACAGAATGTGGAGTCAATGCGGAGCGTAAAAGTATTTATGATGATTTAGACGCGCTGAGAGAGTTTGGACTGGACATAAAATATAAACGAGGAAGACCGGGCGGCTATTATCTTGCAGGTCGGAATGCAGAAAAAAAGAAGGAAACAGTGCTGAAACCTGCAGTCAGACAGAACAAAGAGAAAGTACAGCCGGTTGTTAAAGAAGTACTGGTAAAGCATTTTGTTCTGGACGAGAGCGAGATCCAGGATACAGAGAAACCTATGAAACTTCTGTGCAGGGAGACAAGAGAAAAAGAAGTTCAGGAATATTTTGGCACTAATGGAAATTACAAGACAAAAGAAGCCGGATACATATCCGCTACAGTACCACAGATATCCGGTCCGCAGTTTTTTGGATGGCTGACTGCAATGGGAAGGGACGTTACGATCGTCAAGCCAAAGAAGACAGCGGCAGCCTATAGAGACTATCTGAAACTTCTCGCAAAGGAATATAAAGGAATTTAACATGAAAAAAAAGACAGCATATCTTTTATTAGGCATTTTTCTGACAACGACTGTACTTGGCGGATGTGGCAAGAATGAGGCAACAGAAGCTGCCAGTGAAAGTGCACAGACAGAAAAAGAGGGAGCAGGAGAGGATGAACTGACAGAGACTCCGACTCCGGAAGCAAAATCAGATAAAGAAACAAATAAACAGAAATCATCAAAGGAAACAGAAACCTCAGATTCTGACAATGAGGACAAGACGGAGGAGACAACGGAAGCTTCCAGAGAGAAGATCGCCGTTCTTCTTCCAAACGAGGAGAAATGGACCAGAGATGCAGATGAGTTCAAAAGCACACTTGAGGACGATGGATATGAACCGGTGATCGAGTATGCCGAGAACGATGTTTCCAGACAGGTTTCCCAGATCCAGGAACTGACAGCAGAAGAGGTTTCTGCGTTCGTCATTGCACCGGTGGATCCTTATGGGCTCAAGAGTGTCCTTGAGAGCGTGAAGGAAGCGGAAATTCCGGTATTTTCCTACGATGATCTGATCATGGATACGAATGCAGTCAAATATTATGTCACATTTGGCGGCCGCCAGATCGGTCAGATGATCGGCAAGAAGATCATTGAGAGCGAAGAACTGGACAAGGTCCGTGAGGCAAAAGAATCCAGGACAATCGAATTTTTTATGGGATCTCTGGATGATACGCAGGCGCTGTTTCTGTATAACGGTCTGATGGAGACGCTGCAGGAATATCTGGATGACGGAACTCTTGTATGCAAATCAGGCAAACTTTCTTTTGATGACACAGGAATCCTGAGATGGAGTAAAAACACTGCAAAATCACGTGCAGCAGAGATCCTGGAGCAGTTTTATCCAGATGGAGCGGCACCGGATATCATCTGTACAGGATTTGACGATGCAGCAGGAGCCGTGCAGGAAGCACTTCAGGAGGCTGGTGTAGTTCCGGGAACAGATATCTGGCCGATGATCACGGGAAATGGCTGCAAGGAGGATGCAGTGAAGCGTATAGCATCCGGCACACAGGCATTCAGTGTATTTATGGATTCCAGAGAACTTGCGGATCAGTGCGAGGAGATGGTAAATGTATATCTCCACGGAGAGGATGATCCGGAAGTCAATGATTACGAGCAGTATGACAATGGCGTCAAGATCATAGGAACTTATCTCTGTGAGTCGCAGGTGATCGACAGGGATAACTATGAGATCCTGATCGACAATGGATATTATTCAGAGAAGGAAGTAGAGCCGGACCCGACAGAGGCACCGAAGCCGGTCACACCGACTGAGGCAGCAGAGCCGACGGTGACTCCAACGGAAACACCGGAGGAAGTTTCCCCGACACCAGCTGAGACAGAAACACCAACTCCAACGGAAAAGGCGGAGCCGACAAAGAAGCCGACTTCTACGCCGAAGCCAACCGCTACGGAGACACCAACACCGACCGAAAAGGCAAAGAAATAATAAGTAAAGATACAAAAATACAGCCGGAACAGAGCATTAAGACTTTGTTCCGGCTGTTGTTTTGTGCGCTTTGCGATAAATTTTACTGTGGACGGTAAAAAATTACTCGCGGAATGTCAGAGAATCATCAGTCATAGAGTCAACGATCGCAAGAGATTCCAGACGAACACCCATGTCACGGATCTTCTGTCCGCCGTTCTGGAAACCTTTCTCGATCACGATTCCGGCACCTTCAAGGGTAGCTCCGGATTCTTTGACGATCTCGATCAGGCCGAGCAGTGCACATCCGTTGGCAAGGAAATCATCGATCAGGAGAACATGGTCTTCCGGTCCGAGAAATTTCTTGGATAAGATCACGTCATAAACTTTCTTGTGGGTGAAAGATTCTACCTTGGAACAGTACATCTCACCATCCAGATTCAGGCTCTGTGCCTTCTTGGCAAAAACTACAGGCACATCAAAATACTGTGCTGCGATACAGGCAATTCCGATTCCAGATGCTTCGATCGTAAGGATCTTGGTGATCGGGCAGTCAGCAAAACGTCTCTTGAATTCTTTGCCGATCTCATTGATCAGAGTAATGTCCATCTGGTGATTCAAAAAACTGTCTACTTTCAAAATATTTCCTGGTTTCACGATTCCATCTTTCAGTATACGGTCTTTTAAAAGCTGCATGTTATATCTCCTTTGACTAAAATTCTCGTTTTTGTAAAATTATATTTATGATACTCTATTCTTCGCAGAAGTTCAATTCTTTTCGACAAATTTTTTATAAAGATACAAAAAATCTTGTGTGCGACGAAAAAACGTTTCGGGTAGATCTTACTTTCCTGCATGGTTTGCAAAAAAAGGTAAGGTCTGGTACAATGAAACCAGTGTGAAAATTGAGACAAATCATGCAGATACAGGAGGTTAAGATCATGGAACAGAAATATACAGTAGATGCAAGAGGAGAACAGTGCCCGATTCCGGTCGTAAAGACAAAGAAAGTCCTGGACGGCATCCAGGGAGATGCAGAGATCACTGTGCTCGTAGATAATGAAACAGCAGTACAGAATCTTACCAGAATGGGAAAACATGCAGGTGCAGAAGTACTTTCTGAGAAAAAATCCGACCAGGAATTCCAGGTCATCATCCGTGTGAAAGACCAGAAGCCGTCAGAAACCCAGGAGGAAACCGTAGAGTGCATCCCAGATGTCAGGGGAGATTTCGTGATTGCAGTTGATACAGCAATCATGGGACGCGGAAACGATGAACTCGGCAAAGTCCTGATGAAAGGCTTTATTTTCGCAGTGACACAGCTTGAGAAACTTCCAAAGACCATGCTTTTTTATAATGGCGGTGCAACACTGACCACAGAAGGCTCTGATTCTCTCGAAGATCTCAAGAGCCTGGAAGCACAGGGCGTAGAGATCAAAACCTGCGGTACCTGCCTGAATTACTATAGCCTGACAGATAAACTTCAGGTCGGAGAAGTCACAAACATGTATGACATCGTAGAGATTCTTGCAAAAGCAGCCAAAGTCGTAAAACCATGATCCAGAAGATTCCAAGATATCTGCTGACTTTTTACAGCACCAGCGGTGCCATGGCGGTGGAGAGATACTGCAAGGAGAACGGGATCGCCGGAAGACTGATCCCGGTCCCGAGGGAGATCTCGGCAAGCTGTGGGCTTTCCTGGGCAGTGCCACTTGAACAGAAGGATGAGCTTGGTGTGATCGAGGCAGAGTTTGCAGATGAGATCGAGGGAAAGTGGAGTCTGGATATATGACTTTCAGAGAGGACAGAGACCATGAAAGAATATGAAGTAATCTGGGAGATCTTTAATAAATGCCCGAGAAACCAGATGCGGGATGTCTTTGTGGAGGAAGTGGAGATTGCAGACCCGGAAGAATATGTCAAAAAGAAATTCCAGGGCAAAGATGTCTCCTATGACAAGACTATCCTTGCAGATGGAACGATCGTCTTTGATATCGTAACATCGCAGATAAAACAGAGATGTTCCTTTACAGAGATTTAGGCAGTGTGGTATAATATAATTTCAAGGCTGCGGGTATTACTATAGAAGCAGCCCGTAAGACAGTACTGATAATTTGATACCTGAGAGGAGCACTGACATGAGTGAAGCAAAGGAAACCCATGTACATGTACTGGAAGATGGAACTACAATAGAACATTCTCATGGAGAACACGGTCATCATCACAGCCATGCCCAGACCAAGGCGGTTCTGAACCGGCTTTCCAGGGCGATCGGACATCTGGAATCGATCAAGCGTATGGTGGAGGACGGCAGAGACTGTTCTGAGGTGCTGATCCAGCTTTCGGCGGTCAAATCAGCCATCAACAATACAGGCAAGATCATCCTTCAGGATCATATTGAGCACTGTATCGTGGATGCGGTAGAGCACGGAGACAAGGATGCCATCAAGGAGCTGGAACGTGCGATCGACCGGTTTATGAAATAAAATACAGGTCATGCGGCCCGGGAGACAGGACTGTAAGGACCGGAAAATAAAGGAGAAACAAGAAATGGCAGAATGCAGTAACAGCGGATCATGCGGCAAATCAAGCTGCGAAGGATGCGCAAGCAAAGGACAGAGCAATCCGCAGAATTTTATGGCGGAACAGAACATCTTTTCAGATGTAAAACACGTCATCGGTGTTGTCAGCGGCAAGGGCGGCGTAGGTAAATCCTTCGTGACAGGATCCCTCGCAAACGCAATGGCAGCCAAGGGCTACAAGGTAGGTATCCTGGATGCGGACATCACAGGACCATCTATCCCGAAGATGTACGGACTGACAGGAGCAGCACAGGCAGACGACAACGGAATCTATCCGATGGAGACAGCAAATGGGATCAAGGTTATGTCCATCAACCTTCTTCTTCCGACAGAGGACACTCCGGTTATCTGGAGAGGTCCGGTCCTTGCAAATATGGTAAAACAGTTCTGGACAGATGTAGTATGGGATCAGATCGACTATCTCTTCGTAGATATGCCGCCAGGAACCGGTGATGTACCGCTTACTGTATTCCAGTCTCTTCCG